>CAZCFQ010000035.1:0-16796 GCA_964497955.1 uncultured Clostridiaceae bacterium | reverse complement strand
TTCATAAATATCCCTCCATTTTTTTATTTCTTTAATTATATAACTAAATGAAACGTTTTAACAGACACTTCAAGATATAAAAGGGGTGCTTATAATAAGCACCCCTTAATAGCTATTCACCTACATTTACTCTTTCTTCAATCTCTATTTCACTATACTCATCATCTTGGATTTTATCAAAAGCTGCTGCAATCATTAGCTTAATTCTATTTAGTTGATTAACTTCACTTGCTCCAGAATCATAATCAATAGCTACTATGTTTGCATTTTTGTATTGCCTTCTTAGTTCTTTTATTACGCCTTTACCAGTTACATGATTCGGTAAACAGCCAAATGGCTGCATACATATAATGTTTTCTGCACCTGTTTCTATTAATTCAACCATCTCTCCAGTTAAGAACCATCCTTCTCCAGTGTTATTGCCTAAATCAACAATTTTAGAGGCTTTCTCTGCTAACTCACTTATGCTTAAAGGTGGGTCAAATCTTGTGCTTTTTCTCAGTGCTTCTATCATAGGTTTTCTATATAATTCTACAAACTTGATAACTGACTTGCCGATTATCTGAGCTAATTTACTACCAGATAGTTTCTTATAGTTATAATCATGTTGCAATGCCATATATAAAAAGAAATCTGTCATACTTGGCATCACGGCTTCTCCACCTTCATTCTCAACAACTTTAACCACATGGTTATTTGCAAGTGGGTGAAATTTAACTAATATTTCTCCAACTAAACCAACTCTTGGTTTCTCTTTATCTTTAATAGCTAACTCATCAAACTCTTTAACAATATTTTTAATGTTTCTTTTAAACTGCCTTCGACCTCCACTAACAATAGCCTCTTGACAATTTTTAATCCACTTATCATACAATTTATCAGCTGAACCTTTAAATTGCTCATAAGGTCTTACTCTATATAAAACATTCATAAGCAAATCTCCATAAGTCAATGCCATCATAGCTTTATCAATAAGTTTTAATGAATATTTGAAACCAGAATTTTTCTCTATACCAGTTGCACTTAATGATACAACAGGAGTCTTATTAAAGCCTGCGTCCCTTAAGGCTTTTCTTAAAAGTCCAATGTAATTGGAAGCTCTACAACCGCCCCCAGTCTGTGTCATTATTACTGAAGTATTGTCTGGATCATATTCTCCAGATTGTAATGCCTCTATTAACTGCCCAATTACAATAATAGCTGGATAACAAGCATCATTATTGACATATTTTAGTCCAATATCAACCGCATTTGAATCCTTAGCTGGTAACACTTTAAGATTATAGCCAGCCTCTTTAAATGCTACTTCTAATAATTCAAAGTGAATTGGAGACATATCAGGCGCTAAAATAGTATGTTCTTTCTTCATTTTTTTAGTAAACTCTATCTTTTGATAAGGATTTTCAACTTCTTTAGCTATGTATCCTTGTTCTTCTCTTTCTTCCATCGCTGCTTTTAATGATCTTATTCTGATTCTTGCAGCTCCTAAGTTATTAATCTCATCTATTTTAAGAGTTGTATAAATTCTTGAATGGCGAGCTAATAGTTCTTGAACTTGATCTGTTGTAATTGCATCTATACCACATCCAAAAGAGTTTAATTGTACTAGCTCTAAATTGGCTTTTTCTGTAACAAAGCTGGCTGCTGCATAAAGCCTTGTGTGATACGCCCATTGATCTAATACTCTCAATGGTCTTTCGACTTTTCCTAAATGGGCTATAGAATCTTCACTCAATACAGCTAAACCCAGAGAATTAATCATTTCAGGTATACCGTGGTGAATTTCAGGATCCGCATGATATGGACGACCTGCTAAAACAATACCTTTAATATTGTTTTCTTCAATTACTTTAATTGTTTTTTCACCCATTGATCTAATGTCATCTTTATAGTTTTCTAACTCTTCTTGAGCTAATTCAACGCTTCTATCTATCTCTCTACGAGTTATATTATAAACACTAAACTCATCAAATAATCTATCTTTAAGCTTATCTATATCATTAAATGGCAAGAAAGGATGAGTATACTTTATATCCCTATCTCTAATTATATCAACGTTATTCTTTATAACCTCTGGATATGAGATTACTATTGGGCAGTTATATTGATTATCTGCTTCTTGAAACTCTTTTTGTTCATACCTAATACTTGGGTAAAAAATATGATCTATTCCTTTTTCTATTAAATCTATTATATGCCCATGAACAATCTTACCAGGATAGCAAACAGATTCGGATGGTATAGTCTCAATACCTTTTTGATAGATCTCTGATGAAGATTGATTTGATAACTTTACACTAAACCCTAAATTTGTTAAAAATGTATGCCAAAATGGATAATTATCGTACATGTTTAAAACCCTAGGAATTCCAATAACACCTCTTGAGGCCTCTTCTATAGGTAGAGGCTTATAATCAAATACTCTTTCGTACTTATATTTGAAAAGATTAGGTATATTATCTTCATCCTTAGTTTTACCTGCGCCTCTTTCACATCTATTGCCAAAAATAAATTTTTCACCATTGTTAAATGTGTTAACAGTTATCATACAATGATTCGAGCAAATTTGGCAACGGAAAGATTTTGATTTAATTGAAAAACCATCTAACTGTTCATAATTCAATAAAGTAGTTTTATAGTCATTCATAAATCTTTCCTTTGAAATTAGTGCTGCTCCAAAGGCACCCATTATACCAGAAATATCTGGCCTTACAACTTCCCTATCAGTTAGCAACTCTAAACTTCTTAAAACAGCGTCATTATAAAATGTGCCACCTTGGACGACAATCTTATTACCAAGTTCTTCACTAGACTTTAGTTTAATCACCTTAAATAAAGCATTTTTGATGACAGAATAAGACAAACCTGCAGAAATATCTCCTACCGAAGCTCCTTCTTTTTGAGCTTGTTTAACTCTTGAGTTCATAAAGACGGTACATCTAGTTCCTAAATCTACTGGAGACTTTGCAAAAATAGCCTTCTGTGCAAAATCTTTAATATCTAAATCTAAAGATTTAGCAAATGTATCCAGAAATGACCCACAGCCTGAAGAACATGCTTCATTTAATAAGATACTCTCTATAACACCATCTTTTATTTTTAAACATTTCATATCTTGACCACCAATATCAAGAATAAAATCAACTCCAGGCATAAAATAGTCTGCAGCTTTATAATGAGCTATTGTTTCAATCTCTCCATTATCTATTTTTAGTGCAGCTTTTAATAAAGCTTCTCCGTATCCAGTAACAGTTGAGTTAACTATCATAGCTTCTTTAGGTAATTTTTCATACAAATCTTTTAATGCTTTAATTGTAGAGTCTAAAGGGCTACCTTCGTTACTACCATAATATGTATACAATAAGTTATTTTGGTCATCCGTTAATGCAATTTTTGTTGTAGTTGACCCTGCATCGATACCTAAATAACATCTACCTTTATGATTCTCTAGAGATTTTTTATTTACAGAATGTTTTTTATGTCTTTTTTTAAATTCTTCGTATTCGTTTTCATTTTTAAATAATTTTGGAAGTCTTTTCTTCTCAGCAAAATCTTTATTTTGAACTGTTTCTAATTTTAATATAATATCTTTTAAACTTTTAGCTTTTTCATGCTTAGCAGATAATGCAGCTCCTAATGCAATAAAAAGTTGAGAATCATTAGGGAAAATAATTTGATCATCTTTTAATTGTAAAGTTTCAATAAAACGTTGTCTTAATTCTGACAAGAAGTAAAGTGGTCCACCTAAAAATGCTACATTACCTTTAATTGGTCTACCACAAGCTAAACCACTAATAGTTTGTATTACAACTGCTTGTAAAATTGAAGCAGCAATGTTTTTCTTTGATGCTCCCTCGTTCAACAATGGTTGAATATCTGACTTTGCAAATACACCACATCTCGCAGCAATAGGATATATTGTATCGTGTCCTTTAGCTAGTTCATTAAGACCTTGTGCATCAACCTTTAATAAAGTTGCCATCTGGTCTATAAAAGATCCTGTTCCACCTGCACATATACCATTCATTCTTTGTTCTATTCCATTGCTAAAATATATTATTTTAGCATCTTCTCCACCTAGTTCAATTGCGACATCAGTTTGTGGATAAAAAGTTTGAATTGCTTTAGTTGATGCTACAACTTCTTGAGTAAATTTAACATCTAAACTTTTTGCTAAGTTCATTCCACCGGATCCTGTTATAACAATATAGGCTTTAATATTACCTAACTCTTTAAATACGTCATAAAGCAAAAATTTAAGCTTTTCTTTAATGCCTGCGAAATGCCTTTCATACTTTTTATATATTACATTCTGACTCATATTTAGTACAATAACTTTTATTGTTGTAGAACCTACATCAATACCTATTAAATACTCATTGCTCAAAGTAAATCCTCCTATACCCCTAAAATATATATATTAATTTTATTTTTTTGAATCTAAATTACTTACATCTATTAAGTATTACATTTTATAAAGATTAATTCAAGATTGTTATATTATATAGATGTTTCTATGTTATGAAAAGTAAAATTTTGTACCGTATTTTCATTTATTTTTGAATAATTAATGAGTTTTTCAATACTTTTACCACAGTTTTTATTGTATAAGCTATTGTAATTTAGTAAGATGTTAAAGTGTTTATATATTAGGAGGGTTTCGAATGCAAAAAGTAGTGGACTATATTCCTGGCATACTATTTTGCGCTATTATTGCATATATTTCAAAATTAGTTTCTTCTTATACTGGAATAAGTAGTTTAACGATAGGAATAATCCTTGGAATTATTTATGCAAATATAATAGGTGTGCAAAAACAATTAGAATCAGGAACTAAATATACCCTAAAAAAACTTCTAAAACTAGGTATTATTTTTTTAGGAGTAGATTTAAACTTTCTTGCAATATACGCTAATGGACCAAAAATTTTATTATTGGCTATTATAGTAGTATCTACAGGAATTTTCTTAGCTCCACACATAGCCAAGTTATTTGGTTTTAACGAAAAACTAGCTATGCTGCTTGGAGTTGGATCTTCTGTTTGCGGGGCTTCTGCAATTGTAGCTACAGCTCCAGTGATTGAAGCAGATGAAAATGATACAGCTTTATCAGTTGCAATTATTAGTATATTAGGAGCAATTGGTGTAATAATATACCCTATAATAGGTAAAATAATTAGTTTTAGTGATATCCAATATGGGTTTTGGTCAGGCAGTTCTCTACAGGGTGTAGCCCATGCGCTTGCTGCAGCTGGAACTAGAAATGAGTTGGCTTTAGAAATGGCTACATATGTGAAAATGACTAGAGTAGTCTTACTAGCACCTTTAACATTATTTTTGGTAAAATGGTTTAACAAAAGTAAATCTGAAATCGATAAAAAAGTGAAAGTGAAAATACCTACTTATATAATATTATTTTTGTTTGTTGGTATTTTATCAACCTTTGGTTTATTTAACTTTAACTTAGGTGCTTACTCTTTACAAAGGTGGATTAAGTTAGCTAGTAAAGAACTAATACTCTGGGCTATGATTGCTATGGGACTGTGCGTTAACTTGAAAAAAATAAAAAGTGTTGGTTTAAAAGCACTTATTGCTGGTACAAGTGTTTTTATAGTTATTAGTGCAATTGCGGCTGTGACTGTTAATCTAATGTTTTAATTTCAAAGTATTGATACTTAAAATCAAAATCCCACATTTTAGAATTACTCTAAAATGTGGGATAGTTTTTACTTAGGCTTTGCTGGTTCTATATTAATTATATTTCCTCTAATACGATTGTTTTTCATTATAGTTAAAACATCATTGGCATTTTCAACTGGAACTTCTACAAAAGTAAAATCATTATGTATAGAAATAGCCCCGATTAGACTTCCTGAAATACCTGTTTCATTAGCTATTGAACCTACAATATCTTTTGCTCTTAAACCTTGTTTTTTACCAGCATTAATAAAGAGTCTTGCCATCCCAGGTTCTCCACCTGTTTCTACAAAATCATGCTTATTGCTGTCATTTTCAATCTTGGTTTGATTATTTTCAGTTAACATCTTTAATAGTGCTGCTGAAACTTCCAGCAATGTCACTTCATCATCATCTAATAAATCTTCGATCATTTCTATCTCATGGCTTAAACGATTGACTGATATAGTAGTCTTAATTTTTTCTAATAAATTTAAAGTCTTTGCTTCTTCAAGATCATCTAATGACGGGACTTGATTTCTTGCAATTTTAACTTTCGTATATCTTTGTATTTCTTTAATTCTATTAATAGATCTTCCTGCTACTAAAGTAAATGCTTGGCCTTCTCTACCAGCTCTACCAGTTCTACCTATTCTATGAACATAGTATTCTTGGTTTTGTGGAACATCAAAATTAAAAACAGCTTCAATGTCATCAACATCTAATCCTCTTGCTGCTACATCAGTAGCAACTAAAACTTCTACCACACCATTTCTAAATCTATCCATAACACGATCTCTTTGATTTTGACGCATATCTCCATGCAATCCATCAGCAAAATATCCTCTAGATTGAAGCTGTGTAACTAATTTATCAACTCTTTTTTTCGTGTTACAAAAGACTAATGATAATTTTGGATCGTACATATCAATTAATCTTGTTAGCACATCAACTTTGTCTCTCTCTTTAACTTGGTAATATATTTGTTCAACATTAGGAACCGTCATTTCTTGATTTACCACTTTTACTAACTGAGGATTATTTTGATACATTTTTGTTATTCTTAAAATTGCGTTAGGCATAGTTGCTGAGAATAATCCTGTTTGTCTATCATCAGGTGTTCCCTTTAGAATAAACTCCATATCTTCTCTAAAACCCATATCTAACATTTCATCAGCTTCATCAAGAACAACAAAATTAATTGTTTCTACTTTTAAAGTTTTTCTTCTCATATGATCCATTAACCTACCAGGTGTTCCAATTATTATCTGAACTCCAGTTTTTAATGATCTAATTTGCCTACGAATAGATTGCCCACCATAAACAGGAAGAATTTTTATTCCTCTTTTATACTTGGCTAAGTTAGTCATCTCTTCTGCTACCTGTATCGCCAATTCACGTGTTGGGCACATTACTAGTGCCTGTGGTTTCTTTGACTTTACATCAATACTCTCCAAGATAGGAATTCCAAATGCTGCAGTTTTACCTGTGCCTGTTTGTGCTTGTCCTATTACATCTTTACCTTCCAACATTAAAGGAATAGCTCCCTGTTGTATAGGTGTAGGTTCTTCAAAACCCATATCTTTTATTGCTTTATAAATTTCTTTAGATAAGTTTAATTGTTCAAAATTTCTTTCTTTCATCAATGTCCTTCTTTCTTTACACATAAAGCATATTATATATCAAGAAAGAACTAATGTATAATGTTTTTTTTATTATTTAAGAAATAATCTATTTTTTTTACTATATTTCTTTAATTTTGCCACTCTTTAGCCTTTTCAATAGCTTTAAGCCATTCTTTATACTTATTAGCTATAGTATTTTTATCAAAATTGCCAAAATATTTATCTTTTATTATCCAATTGTTTTTTATTTCATTTTCATTTGAGTAAAAACCTGTAGCTAAACCAGCTAAGTAAGCTGCACCTAAAGCAGTTGTTTCTGTTACCTCTGGTTTTAGTATATCTGAGTTTAGTATATCAGCTTGAAATTGCATTAAAAATTTATTATTACTAGCTCCACCATCAACTCTTAACTCTTTAAGTGGTATTTTTGAATCATCTACCATAGCTTCAATTACATCTTTTGATTGATACGCAATTGATTCTAAAGCGGCCCTAACAATGTGGTTTTTATTAGCACCTCTTGTTATACCTAACATTGTTCCTCTTGCATACATATCCCAATGTGGAGCTCCTAGTCCAGAGAATGCTGGCACAAAATATACTCCATTAGTATCTTTAACTTCCATAGCCAACTTTTCTGTCTCTAGTGCATTATCTATCAACTTTAGTTCATCTCTTAACCACTGTACAACTGCTCCCCCAATAAAAACAGACCCTTCTAAAGCATAAGAAATTCTATCCTTTATTCCCCAAGCAATAGTAGTTATAAGTCCATTTTCTGATTCAATCTTTCTATCTCCAGTTTGCATAAGTATAAAACATCCAGTTCCATATGTATTTTTGACCATACCCTTTTGAAAGCAATTTTGTCCAAATAGTGCTGCTTGTTGATCTCCTGCTATTCCAGCTATAGGCACTTTAGTTCCAAAAAGATCTTCATCAATAAAGCCATAAATTTCAGAAGAGTTTCTTACTTCAGGCATCATTTCTATAGGAATTTCAAACAAATCTAATAACTTTTTATCCCAACACAGATTGTTAATATCAAAAAGCATTGTTCTTGAAGCATTAGAATAATCCGTAATATGAAGTTTACCTCTAGTTAGATTCCAGACAAGCCAGCTGTCAACTGTTCCAAAGGCTAAATCCCCGTTTTTTGCAGCAGTTTTTGCACCATCAACATTTTCTAAAATCCATTTTATTTTAGTAGCTGAAAAATATGCATCTATAACTAACCCCGTAGTTTTTTTGATATACTCTTCCCAACCCTGACTTTTTATTTTTTCACATATTTCTGCAGTCCTTCTACATTGCCAAACGATTGCATTATATATTGGTTTTCCAGTCCTTTTGTTCCAAACAATTGTAGTCTCTCTTTGATTTGTTATTCCTATTGCTTCTATTTCTTTAATATCAATCCCTGCTGATTCAATGGTTTCTCTCATCACACCCGATTGACTAGCCCAAATTTCTCTAGGATTATGTTCTACCCAACCATTGTGTGGGTAAACTTGTTTAATTTCTTTTTGTGCTAAAGATATCAATTGTCCTTGTTTATTAAAAATAGCTGCCCTAGAACTAGTTGTTCCTTGGTCTAATGATAAAATATATTTAGTCAATGTCATCTACCTTTCTATCAAGCCAACTTTTGATATCTGAATATACTTCTTTCCTATTTATTTCATTTATTATTTCATGTCTTGCCTCAGGATAATATTTTTTTTCAATGTTGTATAAACCAACTTTTTTTAGCATATTATAGGTTTTATCAACACCTTTAGTAAACTCTCCAACTGGGTCCTTTTCTCCTGACAAAAAGATTATTGGTAGTTCTTTAGAAATTTTAGCTAGTTCATCATAGTTATAAAGGCTTAATATACTTTTGTACATATTATAATATGCATTAACAGTGAAAATATAATCTATCTTTTCATCATTTACATAATCAGAAACGATTTTATCATCTCTTGATAGCCAATCAACTTTTGTTTTAGGGTTATTATAATGATTATTAAACCTTCCTATTGAAATATTATCTATAAATCTTGATCTGTACATATCACCTTTTAATTTTCTTAATAAGTCTGTAAAAAACATACCAAATTTTAACACAGCTTTGGGGGGCATCCCTGTACCCACAATAATTGCTCCATCAATTTTTTTACTATATAGGGTAAGAAGTTGCCTTAATAAGTATGAGCCCATACTATGTCCTAAGTGGAAATATGGTTTATCAGGATATTCTTCTTCAGTGATTTTCATTATGTTATACATATCATTAATAAGAACTTTATTTCCTTCTTCTTTAGCAAAAAAACCTCTTTTAGCTTTATTAACAACGGAATCACCGTGACCAAGTATATCTTGACCTACAACTAAATAATCTTCTTTAGCTAAATATCCTGCAAACTCATCATATCTATCAATATACTCAAGCATTCCATGAGTTATTTGCAAAATTGCTTTAATATTATCTTTAGGAATCCAATATTTTATATTGAGGTTAGTTATGCCATCAGAAGATTTTTGCCAGTTATTAATTGTCTTCATTAGTAACACCTTCTACGCTATACTCCCAATTATTATCTCCGTGATAAATCATATTCTTAGTCATACCACCATCAATTATAAAAGTTTGACCTGTGATAAATTTAGCTTTATTACTGCATAAAAATAATACCATATTTGAAATATCTTCCGGTTCTCCAATAGAGTTTGTTAAATGCTGATTATAATCAGCGATACTCCAGTGTTTTCTATCATTATCAATCCAACCAGGTGCAATTGCATTTACTCTTGTTTTACCTTTTAAACTCGCAGCCAAAGAATGAGTCAAAGCCGTTATTCCTCCTTTTGCAGCTGAATAACTCTCTGTATCAGGTTGAGACATAAAAGCTCTTGTTGATGATATGTTAATTATTGAACTATTATCAGACAAGTAAGGCTTTAATTTTAATGATAAATAATATGGAGCTGTTACACCAACTTTTTGTACATATAAGAAATCTTCATAACTACATTCTGATAAAATACCTCTTTTACTTAAACATGCATTATTAATTAAATAGTCAACTTTTTTATACCTATCAAGATATTTTTCTAAAAATCTATCTAAGTCTATCTTATTCGCTATATCACCTTTAACAAACAGATCACAGTTGGTATTGTTATCCTCCTTATCAATAACAGCTACTGTAAAATCATTTTCTAAAAACTTTTTTACAATAAATTGGCCAATACCATTACTACCCCCAGTTACAATTGCTAATTTTTTATCAAAACTCATATTTTAACCTCCTTTAATACATTTTACTAAAAAAAGTATAACTACACATTAAAAAAGAATAAAAAAATGGGCCACCTTTTTAGAGTGACCCAAAGTGAGAAGTGAATAGTATAGGTTACTTACTATTTATTTATACGTATGTTAATGAGGTTTTAAGGACTATTTGAAAAGTTTGCATTTACATTTTTGACATACTGCATTTTTTTTACCATTTAGCTTCAAACAAGCTAAACACAGTATAAATTTTGATTTGCTTTTATCAAACTTTTCAAGCAAATCAAAACCTTTATGATGTCTAACTGCTTCCCCAACTTTATAATAATCATAGATATCTTTTCTATCATTAAACTGATATTTTACTATTTTACCATTTTCTTTTTTGACCTCAATTATATAAACTTTTTGTTTTTTATAACCATCTTTTTTATAATAGACTAGATTTTCAATTCTTTTACTATAAATTGTTCCATCCCAATATTGTTTTTTTACTTTTGACGATACATTCATTTCTGTTATATATATCATTATTGAAAATATAATAGATAATAGTAGTTTGATCTTAAAATCTACTGGGAATACTAAAATTAATATTATTCCTATTAGAAAAAAGACTAATGTATACCTTTTTTTATTATTACTTTCTCCTACTCTGTATTTTTTTACCTTTTCATAATTAATTTTGGCAAAACCTTTTTCTTTAAAATCATTTATTACACTCATATTTCCTCCACTAAACTAAATCTATATAATGCTACTTAATAAATCCTATATCTTAATTTCTTGCTATTTCTTATTATACCATAATTATCTAAATAAAAAAACTGCTCACATTTTTGTGAGCAGTTAAAAAGTTTTGATTTTGCTACTACATAGAAACCACTTCATACCCTTCTTTAATATACCTTTCCATAGAAGGATGTCCTTTCATATCATCTAGCAGAACTAATCCTGAATCCTTATTATAATCTAGAACTCCCAGCTTTGCAGAACAAGCTTTGCAAACACCTGCAATTAAACCTTTTTCTTCTAATTTCTTAAACAATTGGTTGCTTGTTTGCATTTTTTCTACTAACTTAACAGCTTGTCCTTCAATTACTAATGAAGCTTGATAGCCTTTTTTTGATAAGTCTAAGACATTTAACATCGAATGCATAAAGCACATCTCATCTCCATTAAATACAAAGATAACAAATTTTCTCATAATCAACTACCTCCTTTTTATTTTAAAATTATTCAAACTACTTATTATGAGTTATCATAAATACTTAAAAAACTTGCAAATAATAAATTATTCATCTTCAAAACTTAAAAATTATTCAGCTTACTTTTTACTTAGCTATTCCATATTGTAATAAACTAACATAATCATTAATAACTTCTTCTTTATTAAAATTAGGATTTTCTATGTAAAAAGTAACAATTTCTCGGTTATATGAATAAATCATATGCGCTGTTAAATATGAATTTATATTTGAATCCAACTCTCCTTTAGTGATACCTAACTCTATTAATTCACGATACTCAGAAAGTGCTATTTCTCTATTTTTTGAAAGAATTTCTTTATAGATATCATGATCTCTGTCTTGTACTAATTTTTCACTTATTGCCTGTAATTCTGGATGATTTTCTGCAAATGTCAATGCTATATTACTCATATCATGTATTACTTCAAAAAATCTATATTCTTTTGGATTTCTAACTCTTTCAGTAACATAGTTTAATTTCTCTTTTCTTACTAGTCCTATTATGTACTCAAATAAATCCTTCTTATTTTCAAAATATTGATAGAAACTACCTTTAGGTATACCTGCATTTTTAATTATATTGTTTATACTTGCATTCTCATAATGAGAATCTTTGAATTCTTTAATAGCAATATTTATAATTCTTTTTCTTTTCTCTGGATTAATGTTATAAAAAGTATTTTTTGGCACTTAAATCACTCCTAATACGACTCTTTAGTCATATTATATGCTGATTAATTCTTTCACACAAGAAAAAGCTAGGTTATCCCCTAGCTTTTTTACAATAATTAACTAAATTTTTGTATTGTTTTGTAAAAATATCTTTCCTATAAATGTAATATACTATAGACACTGCTATTGATACTACTAAAATGCTTGGTAAGATCAGCTCGTAAGATTTAGATATTTCTAATATTAATATAATACCTGAAATAGGTGCATTAAAGCTACTAGCAATAATCGCTCCAACTCCAACTAAACCAAATATTCCTTGAGAGTTTATATTACTATTAAACCCTATTAACAATTTATTATATATCATCCCAACTGTTGCTCCAATTGTGACTGCTGGATAAAAATTGCCTCCTATATAACCAGAACCTAAAGTAATAGCTGTTGTAAACGATTTTGCTAATAAAATTAACATGAGAATTTGGCTGTCAAATTCACCTGACAAAACTCTATAAGTTGTGTTTTCATGAATTTCAAAATTAAGTGGTAGTAAAAAAGAAATAAATCCTACTATAAGCGCTGCAATTAAATATCTAAACATAGATGTCTTCATGTTCGAAAAAAGAGTAGTTGATTTACTAATTAATTCAATAACTAATATTGAAACAAGGCCCATAATTACGCCAAAAATAAGCAAAAACAAATAATCAATAATATATAAGTTCAGAAATTGATTATAAGGTAAGTTCAAAAATGTATTGTTGGTAAATATATTGGAAATAATTAAAGCAATTACTGAAGAAAGAAGAACAGGTGTTAATAATTCATAAAAATGTTTTTTATATAGTACTTCTAATACAAACACCGTAGCAAAAAAAGGAATTTTAAAAACAGAAGTAATTGCAGCTGCTGCACCACACCCTACTAAAAGCCGTATATCTTCATCATCTAATTTGAAATAGTGGGCTACATTAGATCCTATTGATGCACCTAAATGCACAACAGGACCAAACCTACCTACTGACATTCCAAAAACTAAAGAAATAAAAGCTCCAAATAAATTTATTAAAATACTAAGTGGTTTCATCAAAAATGTCTTTATAAATTTAAGTTCAACTAAAACTTGAACTATACCTAAACCACTATAATCGTGATCTAAATAATAGGAATATAGACCCCAAGTTATAAAAGAAGCTACTATGGGTAAAAGTATGTATGAAAAGCTAAAAATTAGATGCTGATTAATAAGATCTATTGTTTTTCTAACAGAAAGATTAAAAAAAATAGCGAAAAAACTAACAAGTAGAGCAATTAGTATTGAATAAATGATGCTATGAAAAAACTGTTTTACTCTTAATTTCATAAATATTCTCCTTATTGCATTCAAAATTTATCCTTTATTAAGAAAAGTGGGAATAGAAAATCTCCCACTTTAAAACAATATATTTAATCAATATTTTAATATAAAGAATCTTCACTTTTCAATAGTTGCTTCTTCAAAGGTAAACACAATTTATAATTACTTACTCTTTTCAAACCAATAAAAGCAAAACATGATACTGCTGCAATGACGCCTAGCCGCCCACCTACGCCAGAAAACATTGTTGAGCTAATCATTAAAAGAGTGCTCGCTATTATACTAACAAAAACCATCTGTTTTAAGTTTTTAACATAATTATTTCCTACCATACCAGCATATCCAGATGTTGCAGCTACTACAGCAAAATCTAAAGCACCAGATATGCCATAATTTTCTAACAAAGTGAAAATAATTCCCGAAACAAAAGTCACAACAGCTGAACCATGTACAGGCCCTTTTTCCATTTTATGAGAAATGTAATAAGCACTTATACCTGATAATATGCCTACTAATATACTAATTATATAATTCACAGTAATCACCCTATCAAACTATAAAAAACTTTAGTCGCTACAGATGAAATAGCTGCAGTAGTTCCACCTTTGCCACCGATACCTCTATATACCGTTGGTGTAATACAAATCACAGTAGCTACTATAACACCACTTATCAAAACTGAATATATATCAGGCAGCACAGCCATACTTGACATCCCTACAAAAGATGAAGTATAAGCAATACCAGCATATTTTTTTTCTAAAACAAGAATTGCTAAAACTCCAACAATTCCATTTGCTAAAATTGGACTAAATCCAAAAACATGATTAATCAACCATGTTAAATATACACTAACTATTGAACAAATAAAAACTAGTATTTTTTTATTCATTCTTACCAGTCCTTAAAGAATCACTAAAACTTTCATAAAGACCCACTACTACTAAAAATGCTATTAAAACAGCTACTGAAGCTCTTGAATTTTGTGCAATACCCATAGATAGAGATACCGTGTAATAGATACTTACACCAGCTAATGCGAAAAATCCTAATAACTTTTTTATCATATTCATTACCTTCCTTTCAATGCTTAAACTAATCTTTATGTTCTTATTTTCCGTTGTTATAAAAACATTTATGTATAATATATATTTATAGATTAGCTAACTGAAAAAGACTTCTTTGCACCCCCCAGTTATCATTGTTCCGTTCTCATTCTTATTCGCAAAACATTCTAACATAACTATTAAATAAAAGATAGGATTTATTTCAATATTTTTTTATCTTAAGAATAATTTAATTTTATATATCCTTAAGGGTAAATCAATAAAGCTAAATTTCATATTAAATTTAAATTACTAGATTTATTGATCATCAAAATTTTGTTCTATTTACAAATAAAAAGTGGCTTAGTTTTTAACTTAATTATATTGAATAATATGTACTGCTAAATGATAAAAATACATATTTTAAAAGCAAAAACCCTTCATTTAAACACTCTTACAATGCTTGAATGAAGGGTGTATTAAGTTTGGCTATGTTCTATCTCCTATATCACATGCTAATTCTCTTAACTTATTTACTTGATCTTTTTTTCCTAAAACAATTAAAGTATCATGCAGCTGTATTATCTCATTCGAACTTGGGTTAAAGAATATCTCATCTTGTCCCTGCTTTTGAATTGCTATAACTATGAGCCCAGTTTTTTCTGGTATTTTTAAATCTTTCAGTGGTTTTCCAATCATATTAGAATTATCACATATCATTACATCTTCTAAATCCAAAACTACATCTCCTGCATGAGTTATAACATCTAAAAATGATAAAATAGTTGGTCGCAATGCAATTGAAGCCATTCTCTTCCCTTCAATCTCATAAGGTGAAATCGTATTATTAGCACCTGCTTTAATCAATTTTTCCGGAGAATTTTTATCAACCGCTCTTGATATAATATATAACTTATCATTCATTTGTCTTGCAGTCAAAACTGTATAAACGTTATTTGCATCGTTATTCAAACTACATATTAAGCCTTTTGCTTTGTTAACTTTTGCTTTCTCCAAAGTCTGCTCACTAGTTGCATCTCCTAGTATTGCCAAAACCTCTTTTTCTATAAGATCTTTTACCTTATCTTCATTTCTATCAATGACTACAAATTTAGTATTAGAAGCTACAAATTCACTTATAACGCTTTGACCAGTTTCTCCAGCACCACATACTATATAATGATTATTAAGGTTTTCAATGGCATTATCCATTCTTTTTCTCCTCCAAACACTTTTAATCTTTCCTTCCATAAATAGAGAAGTTAGTGTTGTTAATGTATATCCTATTATCCCTACACTTGTGAATATTATAAATATAGTAAATAATTTGGCTTCATTAGTCATTACTCCTACTTCTCCAAAACCTACAGTTGTAACAGTAATCACTGTCATATATAAAGCATCTATAACTGGAATATCTAGCAGTAACATATATCCTACAGTACCAGATAGGAGCAACATGACTAAAAGCATTAATATGTTGATGAATTTATTCCTTTCCGCCATATTTTCACTCTTTCTTTTTAATACAGAAGCTTAATTTTTTTATTAAATGAAATAACCATTGGAAGCCCCGGTCCAGCTTCACCATCAATATCAGTCTCTACATGATCCTCACAATTTATATAAATTTTATCTGCTTGGAAGTAATGAACACAATCATCAGTATGATGTTCACTTCTAATAACTTTAAGAAATAGCGCAAGTTTATTAATTAATGGACAATTTTTAATTACTAACACGTCAAACTTACCATCATCAACTTTTGCATTTGGAGCTAAATTCTTAAAACCTCCTGCACCTTTTGAGTTTAGCACAAAAACTAAAACTGCTTCTTCTTCATACATATTATTATCCACTAGTATTTTGACATTAAATTTATCTAACACAG
>CAZCFQ010000034.1:0-16999 GCA_964497955.1 uncultured Clostridiaceae bacterium | reverse complement strand
ATCAATATGGAGTTCTCATTAAAAATATTATCTTCAATTTTAAAAGTTGATTCCTTCGACTTAAAAAAATCTATAAAAGGATTAATATCTAAAACTCTACCTAACATATAAGGACGAATTGTCATAAGGCATTTTTTATTCCAGTTTAATAGTTCTTCAAATTGTTCATCTTTTGGAGTAGTTAAAGATACATTATTAATCTGCCCTCTATGATTATAAATAAATGAGAAAAAGCTATCAATCGCAATTTTATTAGTATATGCAAATTCTCTAATAGTCAAAGTTTTACCCTCAAGTATAGATAAGAAATAACCAATAGGATCATTACCGTTTCTTATTATATAAATATTTCCTTTTTCAACTAGGATTTCTTCATGAAGTTGTTTGAAGATATGATTATCTCTAATGTAATAAATATATCTTTTATTATGGAATTCTTTATAAATATTAGTCAAATCATTATAATCATCTATACAAACCTTTTGAATTGCCACTTTTATTTTATTTTTAGATTTATCAAAAGAATCAACTGGCAAACAGTACTTCTTCAAATAAGATATATGTTTAAACCCATAATTGTAATACATTGATGGATATAAAGCGGTTAATGTTACAAATGAGAATCCATTCTTTTTAAGCCACTTTAATGTATGAACTAATGTTTGGCTACTATATCCTAATCCTCTATACTCAGGAAGAGTAGAAATACCTATTAATAATGCGGTATTTAAAATCTTATTATAAAACTTAATCTTATATGGTCTAATTTGTATACAACTTATAACGTCATTGTCATTTTTAGCAATCATTGTTCTCTTTGGATCAAAAACTTTATTAAAGAAATATTCATTGTAGTAATCAGGATCATCAAAGCAATACTCCCATAATTTTCTTATCTTTAATTTATCAGATTCTTCAGCTAGCGATATAAACAATTTAATCTTCCTTTAGAAAAATATCATATTTTTTTATTAATTTAACAGGGTTGTACGAGCTTTTAGCAGTTCTTAGACCTTTTTCACCTGCATCATCTTCTCGATTAACATATTCTATCGTACTGAATTCATTTTCAAGGAACAATTTATTTATAACTTGATAAATACCTCTTATATTAGGGTTAGCATTTTCAATATGTATTTGAGCAATGTCATCTTGTAACAAACTACCAATTGTAAAGCCTTCTAAAACATTATCTATAAACATACCACTAATTTTATAATCAAGTTGGTCATAATTATCTAAAAGACTATTAATACCAGTGCCAAGATAGTTTTTTCTAAGATACTTATGTGTGTCTAAGCTATCTTCTATTTTTTCAATTCTCCATTCATTTATCATTTCTTTACAAGATTTAAAATCATCTTTATTTAATGGCCTGAAATTGTATCTTTTTTTATAAGTTTTTCCAAATTTATTTATATGGTTTCTTTTGTTTGCAAAATCTTTTCCTCTTAGTTTAATTAGTTCACTGGTTTTATATAAATAATCATAAAAATCTCTATTGGTTTTTGATTCATACTTATCTTCAAAATTACTCTCAACATAACTAAAAAACTTTTCAGATGCATATGCAATTTTACATTTATTCTTTTGTTTGCAATATAAGCTTTCCAAAAACTTAATGCCTTGCTTCCAATTTGATTCATCAGTAATTGGCATTAAAGCATGAGGATTATCTCCTTTACTTATTACATAAGCGATATCATCTTCAATAGCATAATGATAGTTTTCAAAAGGACTCCATAGTAAAAGAGTGTTGAAGTTATATTCACATAAGTTATATTTAGATTTTTTCAAAAATGGCAACAAATCATCTTTAGCATTGATGTCTAATTTTTTAAAAATAGTAAACCCTCCCAATAATCTCTCTCTAAAAAATTATTATATACTAAAAATAAGATTAAAAAAAGCTGTGGTAAAAACCACAGCTTTAATTTAGTTCAAACTAATAACTTTCTTTTTAGTTCCGCCTCTTTCAGATATTGCTTCTATAGTAAGTTCTTTAATGCTATCATCTTTGAGTTCAATAGTCCAAGAAACTCTTTTTGCACATTCTGCTGGATCACCAAATCTATACCATCTTGAGTTTTGACCTTTATTAAATCCTTCTAAGAAGTCAAACTCTTCTTGGGTTTCTCCACTTTTTAATATCATATTGGTTGGCAGATTAAGCTTAACTCTATCTTTTCTCAAGATATCTTGTTTAACTGCTTGTTTAGTAATATTAGTAGATAAATATCCATGGTTAGACACTAAGACCTCTAGTTTGTATATATTACTTGCAAGTTTTTCTACTTTTACATCATCAATTTCTATTTGTGGTAAGCTCATAGCAAAGTTAATAGCAAATTGTGTCATGTTATAGCATTCTTGTTCTAAAAACTTTACTGGTGGATTTTGTCTACATTCTTTTGTTTCCCATCCACCAATTTCAACAGTTCCGAGTTGAGGATGATCAAACTTAGTCCAATCGATAAAGCCTTGTCCTGCAAGTTCTCTATCATTCCATTGTAGTAATTTAAGTTCAATTTCAACTTTTTCTGATTCAGTTAGGTCACTCCTGGACTTTTTCTTAAGTTCTGGTGCAGCTCTTCCAATTGCATCCCATAGCTCTGGGGTAAATGCATATATACCTTTTTTCTCAAAGCACCAATCATCAAGGACTCCAGACCAGATATCACCATAACAACATTCAACTTCATATCCTGTTGCTTCTGTCCCAATAAAGCCTATTTTTTCAAAGATCTCAATGTCTTCTTTATTAAAGTCTTTATCAGCAATTGTAGAATGAGGCCTATATAGAACTCCTCCTGTTGTATGATATAACAACACACCACCAATATTTCTTTTGCTATCTATAAACTCTACTTGGTTTCTGGTTTCTGGTTCTGACAAAGGGAAGGGACCAGAGCCAGGAGTATGTAAGTCATGACCAGCAGGGAAGTTTCTGTTTAAATCTAAACCATATTTTGTTTTAACTGGATTATACGGATAATCAGCTTTCTCTTTGATTTTTCCATCATCATCTTTTACTAAACCTTCTGTATAGACATGATAAAAAGGTCCTTGATAATCATAAGGTTTTCGTTTAATCATTAGCCTTGGATCCTCTGGACTTACCTTCCAAGCTCCTCTTTTATCATCTCTCATTCTCATTAGCAGTATTTTTCCATCATTGTTTACATCTTCTGCATGTAATCCAGCAGGGTCTTCATCTTTTCTATAATTAGGAAATGGTCTTACACTACTCCTTAGAGTATAAGGAGAAGTTAAGTACAGCTCAGCTCCATCTGGATTAATTCTTGGTAAAATATAAAATGTTTTTGTTTCTAAAAGTCTCTTAGTTTTTTGATCATTAGATGTTAATAGGGTTTCAATTAAGTGGAGTGCAGCCATAGAACCAGTTACTTCTCCAGCATGTATATTAGCATCTACGTACATGGCTGGTTTATTTTCTGCCTCTCCAGAATTAAAGTCAGTAATTGTCATTGCAAATACATCTCGTCCCTCATAACTCTTACCGATTACTTCTAATTTTGCTTTTTCTGGGTATTTTTCAGCAAAAGTATGTAAAGCATTTTTAATTTCCTCATACTTTAAGTACTTGTCATAATTAATAATTGTCATTTTGATATCCTCCTATAATAAACATAATTCTACAGATAGCTCTTAAGTCCTTCTATTAAAATTGAAGATTTTTATCGACTAGATTAATTAATTGCTTATTTTCTAAATGCAACTTAAGATTTTCAACAAAAATATCTGAAGCATTATTCATGTATTCAGGCATTGTGCCTGCTACATGAGGTGTAATTATAATATTATCCAAATCCCATAAAGGGCTTTCTTGACTTAAAGGCTCTTCTTCAAATACATCTATGGCAGCATTTGAAATATCTTTATTCTTCAGAGCATTAAATAAAGCTTTTTGATCTACAACTTTACCTCTTGCTATATTAATAAATGTGGCACTATTTTTCATAGAACTAAACTCTTCATCTGATATTAAATGATAAGTCTCATCTGTTAAAGGAGTAGCAATAACAACAAAGTCAGCAATGGCTAAAGCTTCCTTTAGATTTTCTGAATGGAATACTTTTTGAATATAATTAAGTTTGGGGTCTTTTAGGTCAACTCCTAAAACTTCTAATCCAAATTTAGCAGCAATATTGGCTAATTCTTTACCAATTCCTCCTAAACCTACTATAACCAACTTCTTATTAACAACTAAATCAGCTTGATATCTTTCCCAGACCTTTTTATGTTGATTACTAAAAGCAGTTGGTAGATTTCTAGATAAAGCTAAAATCATCATAAGTACATGCTCACTAATGGTCCTTCCATGCATGCCTCTTACATTAGTCAATTTAATATCACTATTAATAAATTCTTCAAACATATAATAATCTACACCCGCACTTGTAGCTTGAACCCATTTTAAGTTTTTAGCTTTGCTTAATTCTTCTGAAGTAAACCTGCCACTAAAAAGAATATCCATATCAGGCCAATATTTTTCAATAACATCTTTATCATCAGTTGCAATTAAATTAATATTATCGCTAACATCTTTAATTTTCTTTTCTATTTTCTTTTCTAACTTTCTTGGACACACTATCAAGGTCACATTAATCACTTTCCTTTCAAAATATTAAAAGCGAATAAGAATAAACTTACTCGCTTTCATTTTACTTTATTTAACTTTGAAAATCCAACCTTCAGGAGGCTTAATGTCTCCGGTTTGTATTCCATAGAGTGTATCATACAGTTGCTGTGTAACTGGGCCTACCTCTTGCTCACTATAAAAAACATGCTTATCACCTTTATGCGTAATTGAGCCAATTGGAGTTATAACTGCAGCAGTTCCACATGCTCCTGCTTCTTTGTAATTATCAAGTTCATCAATATATATATCAGTTTCTATTGCCTCTAATCCGAGGTATTCTCTAGCTACATGAAGTAGTGAGTATTTTGTAATACTAGGTAAAATTGAGTTTGATTTTGGTGTAACAAAAACGTCATCATTTGTAATAGCAAAGAAATTTGCAGCACCAACTTCTTCAATTTTAGTGTGAGTTGATGGATCTAGATAAATACAATCTGCATAACCTTGGTCTTTTGCTTGTTTATGAGGTTTTAAGCTTGCAGAGTAATTACCTCCAACTTTAGCAGCTCCTGTTCCTTTAGGAGCGGCACGATCATATTCTGTAGTTATAAAACTAACTGGTTTGAACCCACCTTTAAAATATGGTCCAACAGGTGAGACGAATACTGAAAAAATAAATTCAGGAGCACTTCTAACACCTAAATTATCACCAACACCTATTACGAAAGGTCTTAAATATAGTGTAGCACCAGTGCCATATGGCGGTACATATTCTTTATTAGCTTTAACTACTTGATAACAAGCATCAAGGAATTTCTCAACAGGTACTTTAGGCATTAATAATCTTTCACAACTATTTTGCATACGATCAGCATTTTTATCTGCTCTAAAAAGCTGAATAGAACCATCTTTAGTTCGATAAGCTTTCATACCTTCAAAGCATTGCTGTCCATAATGTAACGCAGTAGAAGCTTCGCTAATACTCAACTTATTATCAGTTACTAATTTCCCTTCATCCCACTCTCCGTCTTTCCAGCGAGAAATATAACGATAATCAGTTTTGTGGTAAGCAAAGCTTAATTTGCTCCAATCTAAATCTTTAATCCCATCCATTATAAAACACGTCCTTTCATTCTATAAACAGTCTCTTAAAACCCAACCATATTATAACATATGTAAAAAAGAAATAAAAAAGGATAATTTTAAGTAGATAGCTTTTCTAAATCTTTTTCAGTAGGTTTATTGACAAAAAACATTGCTATAGCACCGGCAAATGGTATTACTAAAGAGGCTAAAAGAATTTCAGTATATCCTCCAAAAATGTCGTAAGCAAAACCAAAGGGAAGTGGACCAAATGCAGACCCAATAACCATCCCTGTCATAGCTATGCCTCTAATTTTGCCTAGATGTTCTCTTCCAAAAAAGTCTGGCCATACAACACCATTAGTAACAGCTTGTATACCCATAGAGATACCTCTAATTAAGCCAAAAGTCATTGCTAAGAAAATAGTATCTACTTTTAATAAAATTAACATAGAAGCAAATAACAAAAACATTGAAGCTGATATTAAGTATTTAATAGGAAATCTATCAGCTAGTTGACCAGTAATAAGAATGACTGGAAGTCTAGAAATTGCCATTAAACTTAATACAGAAGCTGCTACAGCTGGAGATAAATTAGATTCTCCCATTATTGATACCATATGAAAAGTCATACCGGTTCCTATAGCAGAAGGAATCATAGCACAGAATAAAATTATCCAAAAACTTTTCATTTTTAGAACCTGTTTTGCTGTAAAGTTTACTTCACTTATTTTCTTTACTATATTTTTATTCTCTAATAAATCATCTTTTGATTCTTCATTATCTGGTAATAAGCCTACTTCTTCTGGTTTATTTCTTGTAAAAATTAGAGAAACGGGAACTAATATTGTAATTAATACAATACCCCAAAATCTCCAGCCAGTTTGCCATCCGAACCTATATATTAGCCACGTATTAATAATCGGGACTGTAGCTGCACTTAAAGCACCACCCATAGAAACAATGCTTAAGGCTGTACCTCTTTTTTTTAGAAACCACTGAGGTACTAAAGTAGATGAAGCTAGTGATAGTGAACCCTGCCCTAACAGTCTGATTAAAAAGAATCCTAAAAATAAGAGCACAATTCTATTAACAAAACTCATAGAAAATAAAACTACTCCAAATATTACACCAATTATTGCAGTCATTTTTCTATGACCATGTTTGTCAAAAAAACCTCCCATAGCTGTCATAATAAGTCCAGCCATTAAAGTTCCTCCAGAATACATTGAAGAAACTAAAGATCTACTCCAACCAAACTCTTCTATGAATGAATCGATAAATGTAGAAACCGAATATGTTTGCCCTGGGCCAGATAGAAAAAGTGTTAAAGCTGATACCCCGACAATTACCCATCCATAAAAAAACTTCGGTTTAAATGGTAGAGCTTTAGTTTTATCTTCTTTTTTATTGTTCATATATATACCCCCACATAATTATGAAGTGTAAAGAACAATATTTGTTTAGTCAATAGAAATATTATAATAAGTAGTTGAAATATCCTACTAAAGTATGAGTGGATTTCATCTTTGTTGATGATGTTTGAGTAGAAAATTTCATATAGACTTTAGTTATGGAGGGATTAAAATGAAAGATTTATTACTTGAAGTAAAAGGTTTAAGAAAAAAATATGATAATAACATAGTACTGAAAGAAATTAACTTGAAAATTAAAGAAGGTATTATCTATGGTTTACTAGGAAAGAATGGTGCTGGTAAAACAACTTTAATTGAGTGTGTCGAGGGATTGAGGCCTTTTGATAAAGGAGAGGTATTATTTAACAGATCTAAAGAGAATGTAGATATAGCTAAATTTATGGGAGTGCAATTACAAAATGAAGCATTACCAAATATGCTAAAAGTAGAAGAAGCATTAAATTTGTTTTCAGTTACAAAAAATTGTAAATTGTCTGAAAAACTTATTAAGAAAATGGGCCTAGAAAAACTATTGGACAAGCAATATTATCAGTTATCAACAGGACAAAAAAGAATAGTCAGTTTGTTCTTAGCTCTTAATCATAATCCAAAAATTGTCTTTTTAGACGAACCGACTGCTGGTCTTGATGTAGAAGCCAAAATATCTGTTTATAAAGTTATTAAAGAGTATAAAGAAAAAGGTACCTCATTTATTTTAACTTCACATGATATGTCAGAAATAGAGAGAATTGCTGATATAGTAGGAGTTTTAATGGACGGAAAAATAATTTTTGAAGGTTCTCCAAAAAAATTGACTGGTAATAGTAATAACTTATATAAAATATCATATTTATTGAAAAGAACTAATGATTTAGAGGAGAATAATATATCTGATCAAACAAACATAAACTATAAAGAGATTGTTACAAGTAATATAACTTTAGCTTTAGAAGAGTTAATTACACACAATAGAAGTAGCAACTTAGAATTTTCTGATTTAAGAATAGAGAGACCAACTCTAGAAGAAGCTTTTATTAAAATATTGGAAAACGAAAAAAAGGAGAATAAATAATGAAATCAATTTATTATCAATTAAAATATGAGTTAAAAAAAGTTTTTCGTGACAAAACACTATTAATGTTAACATACTTAATGCCTATTGGATTTTATTTTATGATGGGATTTTTCATGATAGAAATAAATCCATCATTTTTAGAGATAATGATTCCTTCTATGTCTATATTCACTATCTTAACAAGTACTTTAATGAGTATACCTACAACTATAGTAGATAATAGAAATAGTGGTGTATTAAGAAGTTATAAGATTAATGGAATTTCTAAATATCAGTATCTATTAGTTAATACTTTATCATCAATGATCCATATTTTACTTGTAAATACTTTCATTATGATAAGTGCATACTATTTATTTAATGCACCCTTGCCAATTAATTACTTGTCATATTATTTACTTATTATATTAGGGTGTTTTACATTTACTGGAATAAGTTCTTTGATTGGAATTGTATCAAAGAGTAATAAAACTACCGTTTTGATTGCTCAACTAATATATTTACCATCAATGATTTTAAGTGGTATCATGGTTCCAAAGGAAATGATGCCAGAGAGTATTGCAACAGCATCAAATATTATACCAACAACACATCTAATGAATGTATTAAATAATATCTCATTCATTAATGCATTTAGTGCAGTAAATATTTACTCAATTATTTTACTAGTTTTAGTTTCTTTAGTTGCATATTTAGTTTCAATATTTAGATTTAGCTACAACGAGAATAAATAACTAATAGTATTATTGCCTTTGGGCTAAAAAATATATATGCTAATTGTATAGGAAGTAAAGGAGTGGTTTTATGAATAAAATTAAACTAATAATAGTAGATGATCATCCATTAATTAGAACTGGTATAAAATCTTTTTTGAATACATTTGCTGATATTGAAGTTATATCTGACTTTGGAGATGGAAAAAAAGCACTAAATTTCATTAAAAACACTAAAGTTAATGTAATGTTAATAGATTTAAATATGCCAAACATAAATGGATTAGATATGATAAAAGAAGTTAAAAAAATAGATGATAAAATCAATATCCTTTTATTTTCACATCTTGATGATGAACGTTCAATAAAACAAGGTATGACTTTAGGAGCATCTGGATATTTGGTCAAAGATGCTCCAGAGGAGGAGCTCTTAACAGCTATCAGAGCTATAAGTCAGGGGGGTAGCTATTTAGGTAAGAATATTTATCACAAAGCTTTTTCAAATAATAAGAATTATTCTAATATGGATGAATTAACTGAAAGAGAAGAAGAAGTATTATATCTAATAGCTAAGGGTTATACAAATAGACAAATATCTGATGAGTTATTAATAAGTGAGACCACAGTAAAAACACATGTATCAAGTATTTTATCAAAACTGAGAGTTGAGACCAGAACACAAGCAGCTTTAGTAGCTATTAGAAAAGAGTGATTTTATGACAAAAGAGTTACTTAAACCAGTTATTATATCTATTACAATAGGACTAATTTTTGGTTTGTTCTTGTCAAACTTTATAATTGAATCAAACTACAGTAGTTTATCACCTTTATTAACTACAATTATATTAACGGCTACTACAACTTTGTTTAGTGGCATCAGTGCTTTTTATGCACTTATAGTTGAGAATAAACTTAGAAAGATTAACTGGAAAAATGAGATTGTAAGAAGAATATTTAGTTATATAATTATTCTTATTTCTATTTCTATTGTAATTTACTTACTAGCCACTAGAGTTCAGATATTTAATAATATTGAGATACCAGGAAACATAGGACTCTACATACCTTTTTTAGGATTTAGTATAGGCTTTTTAGTTATTTATATTGATTACATTAACTACAAAAAAGAACAAAAAATATTATTATTAGAACAAGAGAATAAATATTTATCAGAAATAGCTTATAAGGATAAATTATTTCAAGAAACAGTTAGAAGTTTAATTTTATCAGAAGAAAGAAATAGAATAGCAAAAGAACTACATGATTCAATAGCACAAAGCATTCATGCAATAAATTTCTTAGCTAAAGTTCTAAAGAAAGAAAAGAGCTTTAATAATAGTTCTTTAGAAATTATAGAAAATATTGAAAAAGCCGCGCAACAAACTATCAATGACTTACGAGTAGTAATCAAAGAACTAACTCCTGGCAAGTTAGAGAGGTTAGGTTTATTAAGAGCTATTGAAGAAATGACTGAAATTTCAAAAGATATATATAAAATTAAGTATGATTTGGAACTAAATTATGAAAATCAATTAACCCCTACACAAGAAGTAGCACTTTATCGAATTATTCAAGAAGCAATTAACAATATTGAAAAGCACGCTGATGCTAGTATTATAAAAATCAGTATCCGTGAAAAGGATGAAAAAATCCATTTAAGTATTGTTGATGATGGCAATGGTTTTGAAGTAGATGATGCGTATTTGGGAAATGGGATAAAAAATATGCAAGAGCGGGCTATACAAACAGGAGGAGAATTATCTATTCACTCAAATAATGATGGAACTACAATAAAAGGTAGTTGGAAAATAGCAAAAAATCTGTCCACTAAAAGATAATGCAATTAAATTTAAAATAAGTAATAATTAGGTTGACATTATGTCTAAACTGTATCAAAATTAATAGGTTGTACAAATACAGGCTTAGCAGTGAATGAGGGATGAATCATGAATAAAGTAAAGTTTAAGAATATAGCGATAATTGCCCATGTAGATCATGGGAAAACAACACTAGTAGATGCAATGTTACATCAAAGTGGGGTTTTTAGGTCAAACCAAAAAGTTGTTGAAAGAGTTATGGACTCTAATGATCTAGAAAGAGAAAGAGGAATAACAATTCTATCAAAAAATACTTCTGTATTTTACGATAATTATAAGATAAATATAATTGACACACCTGGTCATGCTGACTTTGGTGGAGAAGTAGAACGAGTATTAAAAATGGTTGAAGGAGTATTGTTGGTTGTAGATGCATTTGAAGGTCCAATGCCTCAAACAAAGTTTGTTTTAAGAAAGGCTTTAGAATTAGGACTGGTTCCTATAGTAGCTATTAATAAAATTGATAGAGATGGTAGTAGACCTAAAGATGTAGAAGGAGAAGTCATCGAGTTATTTATGGAACTAGGAGCAACAAATGAACAGATTGACTGTCCAATTATCTATACATCTGCTCTTGATGGACATTCTGGTCTTTCTATAAATGATATAAAACCATCTTTAAAACCGTTATTTGAGACTATAATCAATCATATACCAGATCCACTTGGAGATAAAAATGCTCCTTTACAAATGTTAGTTGCTAATTTAGATCATGATGATTATGTTGGAAAACTAATCATTGGTCGTTTACTTAATGGAGTCATAAAGGAAGGCCAAAATGTAGCTTTAGTTAAGGGAGAAAAAGTTATTAAGCAAAAAGTTAGTTCTTTATATGTTTATAAAGGATTGGAAAGAGTAAATGTAGAAAAAGCAATTGCTGGTGATATTATTTCAATGTCAGGTTTGTCAGAAGCCAGTATAGGCGATACTATTGCATCAGTAGATAATCCAGTTGCACTAGAGACAATTCATGTAGATGAACCTACTTTAGCAATGCATTTTTTAGTTAATGATAGTCCATTTGCAGGATTAGATGGTCAATATATTACTTCTAGAAAGATACGTGAAAGACTTTTAAAAGAAGCGGAAACTAATGTTAGCTTGAAAGTAGAAGAAACTGATTCAGCGGATACTTTTAAGGTATCTGGACGAGGAGCTTTACATTTATCAATTTTAATTGAGAATATGAGAAGAGAAGGCTATGAACTCCAAGTTTCAAAGCCAGAAGTTGTGTATAAAATTATTGATGGAGTAAAATCTGAACCTATAGAGTTGTTAGTATGTGACATTCCAGAAGAAATGCTAGGAACTGCAATGGAAATTACCGGTAAAAGAAGAGGGGAAATGTTTAACATGTACTCTATAAATCCCTCTACTTTGAGAGTAGAGTTCAAAATACCTGCTAGAGGTCTAGTCGGTTTTAGAAATGAATTTTTAACAAATACAAAAGGTGAGGGAACATATAGTCACACTTTTTATGGTTATGAAAAACACAAAGGTGAGCTTCCAAGCAGAACTAGAGGAGTTTTGATTGCCTATGAGACTGGGGTTTCAACTGCGTATGGTATTTATAATGCACAAGATAGAGGTAGAATCTTTATAGGACCTGGAGAGAAAGTATATAAAGGCATGATAATAGGTGAAAATAGCAGAGAACAAGATATGGAAATAAATATTGCTAAGAAAAAGCAGATGACAAATGTTCGTGCTAGTGGATCTGATGAAGCTCTTAGATTAGAACCACCCAGATTGTTTTCTTTAGAACAATCTCTTGAATATATTGAAGATGATGAATTGGTTGAAATCACACCAAGTAATATAAGAATGAGGAAAAAATATTTATCTCATTCTGAAAGAGTAAGACATAATAAAAAATAAATATAAATAAATTTAAAAAAGTGACCCTCAAAAGCTAGATTCAAGAATCTAACAATTTGAGGGTTTTTTATATTTTATTAAAGCATTTCGACAATAATATTTTTAATTGTTTGATTAATTAAGTCAAACTTACCTAAAATTAGCTTGCCTTGGATGATATCAGAACTGCCGCCACCTTTACATTGTAAATCTTCTTTTAGTTTAGTAAATAATTTCTTAAGATCAATATTTAAAAGTTTACTTTTAAACAATATAAAGCTCCCGTTTTCTTTTGAATATATAAACCCAATCATTTTATCTTTTTCTTGGAAGTAATTTGCTATAGCTCTAAACTGTAAAGGACTAAAATCTTCATTGTTAAAAATTAACAAGGAAGTATCACCAGTTTTATCAGTCCTTTTGTAATAATTCTTTGCAATTTCAACTGCTAAATCTTCTTTTAAAATATTAATTTCTTTACCCATTTCTTTATTACCCTCATAAGTTGATTCAATAGAGGATAAGATTTCATTTTGAGGTGAGTTTGTTATTTCAATTAAATTATTAACTATATTAGTCTTTTTAATATAATCTTTTAATGCTCTATTACCACAAAGAATGTGTAACCGAGTGTTGCCTCTAATTTTTTCAGTACTAACTATCTTAATTAAACCCACTTCAGCTGTGGAATTAAAATGCGTTCCACCACAAGGTGAAAAATCTAAATCTTTAACATTTACAATTCTGATTTTTTCGTAATTTTTGGGACTCTTTCTTAAGTTTAAGCTTTTTATTTTTTCACTATCAGGGAAAAAAGCTATTATTTTATGGTTATTAGTGACATACTCGTTTGCTTTTTCTTCAAGTAAATCTAACTCTTTTTTTGAAAATTCAGACCTAGACAAATCAACTGTTGTATCCTCTGAACCCAAATGGAAACCTACTGTTTGTGCATTAAAAAATTGATAAGCTAAACCTGACAAAATATGTTGACCGGTATGTTGTTGCATATAGTCAAATCTTTTTTCCCAACAAATCTTACATTTGACATATTTATCTTCAATTTTATTTTCTAGAAAATGATATACTTCTCTATTTATTTCTTGAACATCTATAACTTTAGCATCATTTATATATCCAGTATCTGAGGGTTGGCCTCCTCCTTCTGGATAGAAAATAGTTTCTTCTAAAATAACAAATGGCTTATTATCTAACTCACCAAACTTTACTACCTTAGTTTCTAGTTCCTTTAAGTACTGATTTTTATAAAAAAGTTTTTCTGTCATGAATGACACCATCCTTATTAATTCTTTAAGACCTCTTATATTCTATTAAAAAAATAGCTTAACATAAAGTAATATTAGCATTAATATAGAATTAAATAATCTGTAATGCTTCAATTAAAACTTTTAACTAAACATCTTAAGTGTTAGAATCTTATTATAAACTTAATGGAGGGGTTAATATGATAGCAATAATTAATGGAAAAGTATTAACTATTGAAACAGAAATTATTGAAAACGGAACTGTTTTAATAGAAGGAGAGAAGATTAAAGCAGTTGGTAGCAATTTAGAAGTTCCTGAAGGCGCTGAAGTTATTAATGCTACGGGTAAATGGGTTACTCCTGGATTTATTGATGCGCATTCTCATATTGGACTATTTGGTGAGCCAAAAGTGCCTGCAACTGCTGATGGAAACGAAAAAACAGGACCCATTCAAGCAGAATTGAGAGGTATAGATTCTCTTAATCCTAATGATATAGCATTTCCACAAGTTGTTAATGCTGGTGTTACAACAGTCTATACTGGTCCTGGCAGTTCAAATATAATAGGTGGAACAGGTTTTGCAATGAAAACAGTTGGCGATACCGCTTATGATATGGTAATCCCTAATACAGAAGCTATGAAGTTTGCTTTGGGAGAAAATCCTAAACGCAATTACAAAGAAAGAAATAAAATGCCTTCTACTAGAATGGGTAATGCCGCCGTTTTTAGAAAGGCTTTTATTGAAGCTCAAAATTATCAGAAGAAAAAGGAACAAGCAGAGAAAAAAGGAGATCATTTTGATATAGACTTAGCTAAAGAAGCTTTAATTAAAGTTTTAAATAAAGAGATGCGTGCCAGAATCCATTGCCACAGGGCTGATGATATTGTAACTGCAATTAGACTAGCAGAAGAATTTGACTTAGATTATACTTTAGAGCATTGTACAGAGGGTTACAAAGTTATTGATTTAATAGCAAAAAAGAAAATACAATGTGTAGTAGGACCTCTATTAATGGGACCATCTAAGCAAGAACTATGGGATGTAAGAATGACAACACCTGCGGAGATGGAGAAAGCAGGAGTAGAATTTGCAATAATGGTTGATTCATCATCAGATACAAAATACTTAAATGTTCAAACAGGACTAGCTGTCCGATATGGTTTATCTGAAGAAGCTGCTTTCAAAGCAATAACTATTAATCCAGCCAAAATCATTGGATTAGCAGACAGAGTAGGTAGCCTAAAAGAAGGCAAAGATGCAGATGTAGTAATTTGGGATGGCCATCCTCTAAGCAACTTTACTCACACAGAGAAAGTATTTGTAAATGGAAAAAAAGTTTATGACAGAAGTGATGACAAGTAAAATGGAACAACTAAAAATAAATGTACAAGATTTTTTAAAAACAGAACTTGAAGTATTTGAGTTTGGCACTGGGAAGCCTGAAATACTAATTACAGGAGGTATTCATGGTGGAGAGGCTACAGGTATTTACGTAGCTCAAAAACTAGTAGAATTCTTAGAGAATAAAGATATCTTAAAAGGCAAAGTTAAGATTATTCCTATATGTAATCCCACAGCCTTTAGACAGAAAGAAAGAACTTCTCCATATGATGGTTTAGATATGAACAGGATATTTCCTGGAGATGAAAATGGTACTATTACTCAAAGAACAGCTAATGAAATATATAATCAGGCAAAAGATGTAGATTACTTAATAGATTTACATTGTTGTGGAACTTATGGATATAGTTATACATTGGCATTATGGCAAGAAAGTAAGGAAATAGAAGAATTTGCTAATAAGCTTGATATTCCTATTTTAGTTCAATCATCAGGGGCTGAAGGACAGTTATTTGTTGAGCTGACAAAAAAAGGAAAGAAAGCATTAATTATTGAACTTCCAGGCGGGGGTAATGTTGCAGAAGTAGACCTCAAATCAGGTGAGAATGCTTTTACTGCCCTACTAAATTTACTTGGTAAACTTGAAATAATTGAATATGATACATACCACACAGATCCACAACTTTGTGACAAATTAGTACCTTTACGTGCTGAGGAAGAAGGTCTTTTCCTTACAGATCACATTGCAGGAGATGTAATAGAAGAAAATAAGCTTATTGCTCATATTAATGGTAAAGAGATAATTGTTGATAAAAAAGGAACTTTAACATCGTTAAGACCACCAGGTTTTGTTTTCAAAGGTGATTACTTAGGTGCTATAGCACCACATTTGGATAACTGAGAGTTAGGAGTGTTAAATATGGCTAAATCAAGAGATATTATAGAACTAACAGAAAAATATGGTGCTAACAACTATAAACCATTACCAATTGTAATTTCAAAAGCAGAAGGAGTATGGGTAGAGGATCCAGAAGGTAAAAAATATATGGACTTCTTGAGTGCATATTCAGCTGTCAATCAAGGGCATAGACATCCTAAAATTATTTCTGCAATGATTGAACAATTGGATAGAGTCACTTTGACTTCACGAGCTTTTCATAACGATAAGTTAGGAGACTTTTACAAAAAGGTTTCTGAAATAACACATAAAGATTTAGTATTGCCAATGAATACAGGGGCAGAAGCAGTTGAAACTGCCATAAAAGCTGCAAGAAGATGGGGTTATTTTGTTAAAGGTATAGAAGAAGATAAAGCTGAAATAATAGCTTGTGAAAATAATTTCCATGGTAGAACAATGTTAGCAGTATCTTTATCGTCTTCAAAAAAATATAAGCGAGGATATGGACCAATGCTTCCAGGTATTAAGTTAATACCTTACGGAGATCCACAGGCATTAAAAGAAGCGATAACAGAAAATACGGCTGCATTTTTATTTGAACCTATTCAAGGAGAAGCAGGTATTAATATACCACCTAAAGGTTATTTGAAAGAAGTAAGTGAAATTTGTAAAGAAAACAATGTATTAATGTTAGCAGATGAAATTCAAACTGGTCTTGGAAGAACAGGTAAGATGTTTGCTTGTGATTGGGATGAAGTGGAACCAGATATTTATATATTAGGAAAAGCTATAAGTGGGGGAGCTATGCCTGTTTCGTGCGTAGCTGCTAATAAAGAGGTCTTAGAAGTGTTTGAACCAGGTTCTCATGGT
>CAZCFQ010000033.1:0-17560 GCA_964497955.1 uncultured Clostridiaceae bacterium | reverse complement strand
AGATTTATGGAAAATAAAAAAGAGTTTACAAAAGCTTTTGCTAATGCATGGTATAAGTTGACTCATCGTGATATGGGGCCTAAGGCAAGATATTTAGGACCAGAAGTTCCTGAAGAAGACTTTATTTGGCAAGACCCAATTCCAAAAGCTGATTATGAGATGATTGATGATAATGACATTAAGAAACTTAAACAAATGATTCTGGATACAGGCTTAAGTGTTTCAGATATGGTCTATGTAGCATGGTCAACTGCTTCTACATTCAGAAATTCTGATAAGCGGGGCGGAGCTAATGGTGCAAGAATTAGGTTAGAACCTCAAAAAAATTGGATTGCCAATGAACCAGAGAGACTAAAAAATGCTTTGGATAAATATGAGAAGGTTAAGAATGAATTTAATGATTCCCAGGATAGTAACAAGAAGGTTTCTTTAGCTGATATTATAGTTTTAGCAGGAAATACTGCTATTGAAAAGGCTGCTAAAGATGCTGGTTATGAAATAGAAGTTCCATTTACACCTGGTAGAACAGATGCATCTTTAGAACAAACAGATGTAGAATCTTTTGACGTATTAGAACCAAAAGCAGATGGATTTAGAAACTTTGTTAAAGATAAGTATGCTATAACTACAGAGGAGTTATTGATAGATAGAGCTCAATTACTTGGTTTAACTGCTCCAGAAATGACAGTTCTAATCGGTGGCATGAGAGTACTTAATGCTAATTTCAAAAAGTCACCTCATGGAGTATTTACTCATAATCCTGAAACTTTAACAAATGACTTCTTTGTGAATCTGTTAACTATGGACACTAAATGGGAACCTACATCAGAGGAAAGAGAAGTATTTGAAGGAAAAGATAGAACAACTGGCGATTTGAACTGGACAGCGACTAGAGTTGATTTATTGTTTGGATCTAACTCTGAGTTAAGAGCTGTTGCTGAAGTATATGCCAGTGATGATTCTAAAGATAAATTTGTTAATGACTTTATACAAGCTTGGAATAAAGTAATGAATGCAGATAGGTTTGATGTAAAGTAAGAAGTTAACTTGTAATTAAATAAAAAAACGTCTCAGAGCAATTAAAAGCTTTGAGACGTTTTTTTATTTCAGTGTTAGATTGCAACCTCTTTAGAATTTAATTTTAGTCCAATTATAAGAAACACTAACCCTAAACCATTTAATATTAGAACTGGCATCAGGAACTCTTGTAAATTAAACCCTTTAACAATAGTATTTTGGATACTTGCCATTGCCCATTTGTGAGGCATGAAATTAGATAAGAATAAAAGAATTTTGCTTTGAACAATTTCTAGTGGCCACATTATTCCTCCTAACATACCAGAAGCTACTAAGATTATTGGAGAAATAGTTCCTAATTGCTCATAAGTATTGACCAATCCTGCTAATACTAATCCAAAACAAGTAAAACTAAATATAAAAGATGCAAAAGCTATTAATAGTGTAAACAAACTTATTCCCCAGTCAGTACCTGTTAAAATCTTTGAAATTGAAAATACTAAAGTCATTTGTGCTAATCCCATTAGAAATGCTATGAGCAAATGACTTAGTAAGTTATAAACAGGCTTAATAGGAGTTGTCAATTTTCTTTGCCACACTTTCTCTTGCTTTTCTTTTAAGATGTCACTTACTAAAAATACCACTGTAAAAGAACTAAAGAAAAATCCAAATCCTAAAATATAATGTAGAGTAGGCAAATAGTTAAAATCTTTTTCAGTATCTAAGATTGTTGAAGAAATACTTAGGGGGTTTCTGTAGTTATAATAGTAATCACCTAAGTCAATTACTTCATTTACCAAATTTTTTGAAGTTGTAAGATTAATTTCTTTTGAAATGTTTTCAAGAGTATCAGCAACGTTAAGTAACATATTTGTTTTGACATAAGCTGAGCGAATATCATTACTTACCTGATACATTTCAATTGACTCTTTAGTTTTAATTTCTTCAATCTCAACTTCTTTGAACTCTAAAATATTGTTTGAAAAGTCCTTTCTTATAATAATTCCACCAACAGCTCTACCTTTAGATATATTTTCAGTAGCAGTTTCTATTTTAGATATTTCATAGTTGAGGGTATTATTTGACTTCAGGCTATTGATAAAGTGATTTGATAGTTCTCCTTCGTCATTATTAATAATATATACTGTCGGCTGGTATTGCCCTCCCATAGAGCCAGAAAAGACTAAAGTTAATACAATAGACATGCCAATCATTATTAGAAGAAATGATGTTTTGTTTTTTAGTAATTTGAATCTTAACTTTAGTAGATTAAGCATTTTTGAATTCCTCATTTCTTAATATTAAAACACTAACAATAATAAACATTATCGATATTATTAATAATGTTATATAATTTGGTAATAATACGTCTAAACTAGTTCCTTCAAAAGTTTTAATGTAAGAGTTTAATATGACACCATTAGGTATAAAGTTACTTGCTAAACTAAAGTATTTTGGTAAAACCTCTACAGGTATATAGCTTCCCCCGAAAAGAGCTAATATTTGAATAATAAAACTAGTAAATGCATCATAAACTTTATATGAGTTAAATTTTAATGAAAGCGCAAGAATGAATAAACCAATAGCAGCAACAGAAATTGAAGAACTAATCACAGTCAATACAGTAAATAAATTATTACCCCACTCAATACCAAATAGAATTTTTGAGTAAAGAATCATTATAATTGATTGAACTATAACTATAACCATGGTAATGATAAACTTGCTAATATAAAGATTTCTTTTCTTAACTTTTGTAGTTAAAATCCTTTCATATGTTTTGTAATCTTTTTCATGCAACATATATTTACCTGTATAGCCAGCAGTAAAAAAGATAAACATGGCAAGCATAGCAGCAGAATAATACATCAGTGATGTAACTGTATTTTTCTTTACAATCTTATTAGTTACAGTTTTTAGATTATAATCCTTTATGTCAGAGAAATCCATTTTTTCAAGATAATCAAAAAGGACATCTTGATCTATTAAGGATACGCCTTTTTCTAAGAAAACATTTTTAGCAGTTATCATAGAAGTGATTGTGTCAGTAAATCCTGTAAAGAAGCCTTCAATAATTCTATTGGTGTAGGACAAATCAGGGTGACCTATAATTCTAAAGTCTATATTGTTTCTAAAAGGTGAAAAGAAGTTAATGTACATATTATATATGTAGTTTTTAGGAACTATAACAATTCCATCAATATCTTTTCTTTCTAAAGCATTTTTAGCATCAGATAAATTCATTATGCTATATGTAATTGATTTAGAAACTTCTTCTGATTCTAAAAACTGGTTGAATAAAATATTTTCTGGGTCAAAGTCATTAAAATCCATATCTATTTCTGTTTGTCCATAATCAAGAAAAATTTCTTGTAAATCGGTTATAGCTTTTTTATTTTCTGTTTCTTGATTATATTCAGTTACTACTGCTATTGTAGTACTCCATTGACTGCCCGCTTCAGAAAAGGATCCTCTAAGAGCAAAACCTAAGATGGAAGTTAATATAACTGGCATTAAAATTAAAATCGCAAGAGCTTTCTTGTCAGCAAAAATAAGTTTTAAGTCTTTAAGTAAAATATTAAACATAAAATCACCTAATCTCTTAACTTTTTGCCTGTTAATGATAAAAATACAGCTTCCAAATCTACTTCCTTAATATCCATACTAATAAGTGAGCTATTACTATCATCTATTACTTTTAAGATATCCATGTAATTTGAACTATTATTTTTTACACTAACTGTAATAATACTTTCTTTCACATGACTCATATTTACAAAAGATAGTTTTTCTAACTTGTTTGAAATTAAGCTTGCATTATTATCAATTTCAATAATTATTTGCTTTTGAATATTAGTTAAATCAATTAATTCCTTTTTAGAACCTTTAGCAATTATTTCTCCTTGGTCCATAATACAAATACGGTCACATAAAAACTCAACTTCTTCCATATAGTGGCTAGTATAAATAACTGTAGTATTTAGCTCATTTAAGTATTTCACAGAATCAAGGATATGTCTTCTTGACTGGGGATCAATGCCAACAGTAGGCTCATCTAAAATTAAAAGCTTAGGCTTATGAAGCAGGGCGCATCCAATATTAATTCTTCTTTTCATTCCCCCTGAATAGGTTTCTACTTTATCTTTAAGTCTAGTAGTTATTCCAATTATATTAGATACTTCTCCTATTCTTTGAGATAAGAATTCTTTTTTTATACCATATGCGTTTCCCCAAAACTTTAAATTATCTAGGCCAGAAAGTGTTGGATATAGTGCAATATCTTGTGGTACATAACCTAAATCTTTTTTTAAACTAGTGTCATTTTTAGATATGTTCTGACCTAAATATGTAATTACGCCTTCATCTGGTTTCAATAAAGTTGCTATCATTGAAATTGTAGTAGATTTTCCTGCACCATTTGGACCTAATAAGCCTAATATTTCACCATCTTCAACATTGAAACTAATATTTTTAACAGCTTTAACATCTCCAAATGATTTTGAGATATTTTTTATTGTTAACATATTACTCACCAATCTTTCCAAGTTCAAACTTATATTTTTCATCTAACTCATCTTCATCTAACAAATTGTCATTACTAAAATCAGGCAGATTAATTTCTTGGCTAATATTATTTTCCCAGTACTCTACTTTTATTGATACATCTGTTTCATTTTTAGTTGCTTTATATCCAAAATTGATATCTTCCGAAACTATATAATTATCAATATCTATATAAGATTTATAACTAAATGAAACATCTTCTAATTCTGCTAGAATTTCTTGAAAAGTCACATCAAGTGATTCATTCTGATCAAAATCAACAAAATCCTCTAAAGCCTGCTTGTTATCCTCAATAATCTTAATTACATCAAAGAGGAACATGAATAATTGGTCATTACTAGGTTCAATTGTGTACTCAGTTACCTTAACATCACCATCATCAGTGTCCATTACAGACTTGCCGCCTCTAATGACGTTATCTTTTTGGAGCATTTCAAGCCATTTATCACTGATTTTATTAAAAGTTCACTACTAGCTTCATCTTCATCCAATTCTTCAAGATTCTCTAATGATTTAAAAAGCTTTGATACTTCTAAAAATTTATTTTCCATTGGAAATTTAATATATCCATTTCCTTCTGTAATATATATTAAAAAATCATATCCTACATTACCATATTTATAATAAAGGTTTGTCTGGATTTTTTGGTTAACACGATCATACATAGTAGTAGCCGTTATCTCAATATTTTCAAACTTTTCAATTTCATCTAGTTCTTTTTCAGTTAAATTATCAGTAACAAACTGATTATCAATTTTTATAGTAGTTCTAGTTTTACCACTTTCTAAGTTTTCTGTATTCTCCATTGCTGTTTTGTAAGTTTCAATTGCATTTTCACTACATGCAGATAATAAAAAGACTATCAAAATGATTGCAACTAATGACATTATTCGTTTCATTAAAATCGCTCCTTTTTAATTTGTTAACATAATTGTATCTAATAATTAGGAATAACTATATATATCAGAGGTCATTAACTACTATGACAAAAGTCATGATTGATGAAATATGACAAAAACACACTCAAAATATTGAATGTGTTGTAATAATTACCAAATATTTAATTATTTATTCCAATCTGTTTTTAACCACGAAAATAGCTAACTGAGTTCTATCTCTCATGTCTAACTTTTTAAAAATATTGGTAATATGATTTTTAACAGTTCCTTCACTAATATATAGATTCTCACCAATCTCACTATTACTTAAACCTTTTGCAATTAGCTTTGCAATTTCAAGTTCTCTATCAGTTAAATCTTTAACTTTTGGGTCGTATTCAAATTCTAGATTCAAATCTTCATATTTTTGTGCTAGATCTTGATGAGCAAGCTTTAATTCTTCATAAAGCAATTCTGCTTCTTCTTTTTGCTTTTGAATTATTTTTACTAAATATAATGAAATGATTGTTATAAGAGTAAATAAAGTGACTGTTATTGATTCTGCTATTGTTGAAAAATTTCTTATTAATAGTAAGTTGTTTATATATTTAAAAAGTGATATTACTCCAATTAATGAACCAATTACTTTGAATTTTTTTAAATCCAAAATAATTGCAGCTTCTAGTATTATAAGTAGAAATAAAATATGGAGAGCATAATTGACAACATATCTTGATAATACTTCCATTGAAAACACAGCAATAGTATCAATTGCTAATAATCCTATAAGTAAATGATTTTTTTTAATTGTGAATTTAGCAAAGGAGGAAGCTAAGAAGATAATAAATAAAACAATTAATTGGACTTTCCTTTCGGGCATAGCATTTTCAAATTGCAAAGCAAAATAAAATATTATTAATGATGCAATTACTCTTAATATTAAAATCTTCTTTTTCATTTCAAGCACTCCTAAAAGTTTCTATGATAATCATATATTATATCAAGATCAATATAAAGGACTATAAATGTAATACAATATTAATTATTCTTTTTACTACTTAGCATAGGTTCATACATCATCAGTGCATGGTTTTCAGTTATATACTCATCTGTAATTTGCTCACCAGCTAAATTAAATACTTTTCTATTTATTTGATTATGACGCATATAACCGCCCCAAACCTCATGAGTAATTTTATGTTCTTTCTCATAAACTTTGTAAGTAGTAAGTGTTGGTTTATTGGACCTAAATTCTCCAACTAAATGAGTTTTTGTTAAATAAACATGAAGTTGAAACTGTTGTTTAGTTGTATTTTTTATCTGTAAATCTAAATAATTGTAAGCACAGGTTGCACCACTTCCAAAGGGTTGTGTCCTATTGCTGTCAGGAAAAGCATCAAATCCATGCCTATATCTCTCAATAACTCTCATAGGAGTATGTAAGCTCATCCAAAAAATTAAGTTTGATAATTGACATAAACCGCCCCCAACACCTGTAGTAACTTTGCCATTGGATAAAACCATTCCTTTTACATAACCTTTTCTTCTAGAGGTTTTACCAATTGATCTCCAGTAAGAAAATGTTTCTCCTGGCTTAACAATTGTTTTATCTATCTTTTCTGTAGCAAGTTTTAAATTTTTAACCTTGTTGTGTTGCAACCAAATATCGACATCTTTTAATTTTCTTATAAGAGGTGTTTTATGAGCGAAAATTGAATATGGTAGTAAAGTTTCACTTGTACTTAAAGCAAATTTCTTTTTGCCAAAATACCACTTGAGATACCTTTTAAATCTATAATAACTTCTGCCAAAAAATAGTCTAATGTTAGATCTATTTATCGGTTTCTTACTTTTATACATTTTGTAACCTCCAAGCTTGAAAGAACATTTTATACATATTATTAATGGTAGCATACTCAAATCCAATAATAAATATGATAAAGGATTTAGGTAAGTTTAATAGAATATAATAATCAAGAGGTGAAACGATGAGTAGATATGATTTAAAAAAAATAATAAATTTAAGACATCAGCTTCATAAACATCCTGAAGTATCCAATAATGAGTTAAATACAAAGAAAATTTTAATAGATTTTTTAGCCAATAATACTTCTTTACAAATAGTGGATAAAGGTAAATGGTTTTATGCATTTTATTTACATGGAGGTAAGAGTAAAAAGATTGCTTTTAGAGCTGATTTTGATGCAATATTAATGGATGAGTTTCTAGAGTTAGAATATGGATCAATAAACGAAGGTGTAGCTCATAAGTGTGGGCATGATGGGCACTCAGCTATTTTAGCAGCTTTGGCCATAGAAGTTGAAAAGATTCAACCAAATAAAGATGTATTTTTTGTATTTCAACATGCTGAAGAAACTGGTGAAGGTGCTTTTAATTGTAAAGAAGTCATAAATGAACATAATATTGATGAAGTATATGCATTCCATAATACTAGTGGTATAGCTAAAAATAGTGTAATGATTAAAAATGGTCTTATGAATTTTGCATCAAAGGGTATGATAATTGAACTGATTGGTATCCCTACTCACGCAAGTCAACCTGAAAATGGCATAAATCCAGCAGTAGCTTTCTCAAAAATAATAGAAAAAATTGATAAGCTTTCAAGCAGTAATAAATATAAGGGGTTGGTTTTAGCTACAATTATTCAAATTGATGTTGGACAAGAGGCTTTTGGAATAGCTGCTAGTGAGGGAAAGCTACTTTTAACTATAAGAGCAGAAGATGAAAGTGAGCTTAATGAGTTAGAAAGAGAAATTTGTGAGTTTGTAAAAAGAATTTCTTTAGATCAAAAGTTAGAGTATAAAATCAGTTTTAAAGAAGAATTTCCTTCTACTGTAAATCATAAACAAAGTGTAAAAAAAGTAATGAATGTATGCAATGATTTGGGTTTAAAAATGATTAATATAGCACAAGGAATGAGAGGTTCTGAGGACTTTGGGTATTACCTTAAAGAGACAAAAGGAGCACTCTTTTACGTTGGTAATGGAATGAATTATCCTCCGTTACATACTAAAAAATATGATTTTAATGACGAGATTATTGAAACCGTTTTGGATATATTTCTTTCTTTAATAGACTATGAGGTGATATAAATGATTGAACTAATTATTTTAAGCGATGATAAGAAAAGAGTGTTGACCGATAGAAGAGGAAATATACTAAAACTAAAACTTCGTAACTTACACTATGCAGACTCTAAAACAATAAATAATGAAGTGAATAATAAATACGCATTAGTAACTAGAGTTTTATGTTGTTTGGATTTTGATAGAGATAGTAATAGTGGAACATATGTATTAGAGTTGATAGATAACGCGAATGTTAGTTGTTTCAAATTTGACACGTTATTGAAGGATATTAGTAAAAAGTTTTACAATAAAGTAAATGAATACATTACTACAATAGATGAAAGACCTGTTTGGCAAAAAAATGGGTATTCATCAGAACTTTTACAGTGGAGTAAAAAGAATTTACCAGAAAAAGTATTATCTTTTGACCAAATAAAAATAAATGCCTTATCTGCTGTTTATAAAGCCAATTGTGATAATTTTAGCTATTATATAAAAGTGGTACCAGAAATATTTCAAACAGAGCTTGGGTTAACTAAATATTTAGAAAAAAATTACCCAGATAGCATCCCTGAAGTTATATTAATTGATTATGAAAATAGAATCATAGTTACAAAAGAAATTAATGGTAAAATGCTCTATGAAGTTAGAGAAATTGGTCCTTGGAAGAATACTTTAAATACATACGCCAAGATTCAAATAAAAGAAATGACTAATACAGATACATTGTTAAAAAAGGGCTTTTTGGATAGGACAATGAAGAAACTGAGAAATCACATTGATGAGATTACTATGAATCTAGAAAAAACTATTGGAGATTTTGGAAATGATATAACTGAAAATGAAATAACACTATGGAATGAAAGTGTCTATAAAATGAAAGAATTAACTAAAGAGATAGAGAATTCTAAAATTAAGAACAGTTTAGATCATGGAGATTTCTACTGTGCTAATATAGCTATTAGTAAAGATAGAATTATTATTTTTGACTGGTCGGACGGGTGTGTTACTCATCCATTTATAAGTTTGGTACCTTTCTTTTATGAGTGTGAGTTTAATGAAGAAGAAAAAGAAAGCTTATTGCAAACTTATTTAATGAATTTTACTGAGTTTGACTCTTATAAAAACTTAAGAAAAGAATATGAATTAATTAAAATTATTTCTGAACTACACCTAGCCTGGACATATTACAGGATTACAAGTTCATTATGTAAGGAGTTGAAATGGGAGACAATTAATAGTTTTTACTCTTGTATAAAAAAAACATTAAAATATTTTAAGGAGGAAGAAGTATGAAGATATTAATTATATCAGGTAGTCCAAATAAAGATGGACTGACAGCAAACTGTGTTAAACAAGCAAAATCAGCACTAAATGAATTATCACAAGAGAGCGATTATTTAGATTTAAATGAAATACATTTAGAAATGTGTCAAGCATGTGAAAGAGGTTGGGGTATTTGTAGGACTGCACATAAATGCATTATTGATGATGATTTTAATCAAACTTTACAGATGATTGATTCTTCAGATGCTTTTGTTATTATAACGCCCGTGTATTGGTGGGAAATGAGTGAGTCCGTAAAGACATATCTAGATAGATTGAGAAGAACTCAGGCATCTAAGAGATGGGATAATAAAACATCATTTTTTAATAATAAGCCCATAATATCAGTAGCTGCAGCAGGTGGTTCGGGCAACGGTACAGTCACTTGTTTAGCTAGTATGGAAAGATTTATAGAACATGTTGGCGGTGCAAAGTTTGACTTCATCTCTATTACACAAAAGAGTAAAAAATACAAACTAGATGCTATTCGTCGCGCGGTCATTAATATGGTTAGTGAATATATTTAAGATGAAATCTCAGCTATTTAGCTGGGATTTTATTTTTAAAGTTTATGCTAGTTTAATTGATTAAAGTAGTGACGCAGAGTATAATAGTTGTAAGTGGGTAATATTGTAAAATTTATTCCACAAGATAAGTCTGTAATTTTAGAAAGGATAAGTATGGAAAAAATCAGGGAGATAGTTAATCAATTAAAATTAGTAATAAAAGGGAAAACTATAGATGCACTTTTCCCAGCCATAGTATTTGGAATATCAAATAATTTTTTAAGTTTAGTAGAATCATCAACATTAGCTATATTAGTAGCGATTACTCTTTTAATAAAAAATATAATTAAAAAGAATTCTTTGATCTATTCAATTAGTGGTTTAATGATTGTTTTGATCGCTTCTGGATTTGCTTTTTTTTCAGGAAGAGCAGAAAATTATTATCTACCATCGGTCATAAGCAATTTTTTTGTATTTATTGCTTCTTTAATAAGTATCTTTATAGAAAAGCCCCTAGCAGCATTAAGTAGTCATCTTACAAGAGGTTGGGAATGGGATTGGTATTTAAGAGATGATATTTATCCTGCATATAAAGAGGTCAGTATAATCTGGTCAGGGTTTTTCCTTATACGGTTTTTAATTCAGTTAAGATTTTATCTAAGCGGGAATCTTGTTCAAATTGGTATCTTAAATCTTATTCTTAGTTTGCCTTTTACAATAGTCATTTTGGTCATTAGTTATGTTTACGGAATATGGAAGTTAAATAATCTTAATGGCCCAAGTGTGAAAGAGTATATAAATGGAGAAAGCCCTCCATGGGAAGGACAGAAGCTAGGGTTTTAGTCACTAATCCAACTTTAGATGCACTTAATGGATAATTAGTACTTTTAGTGATAAAATATTAATCAGTGAATAATATATTATAGAGAAACATAAAAGATGTCTTTAAAGAGTAGAGGAGTGGTTTGGTGAACAAAAAAGTATATATACTTATGTTGCTAATCTTCTTAACAACATTTATTTTTGCTAATGCTCAATCAATCGAACCAGATTTTCATTCTTTATTTGATGGTCATGGATCAGTTATGTTGCTAATAGATACTGATACAGAAGAAGTTGTTTATGCAAATGAAGCTGCCATTGAATTTTATGGCTATCCAAAGGATGAGATTTTAGACTTAAAAATAAATGATATAAATATTTTAACCCCTGAAGAAATTGATAAGGAGATACAAGAAGCAGAAAGTGAAAATAGGAATCATTTTATATTTAAACACAAACTATCTAGTGGAGAAATTAGGACTGTAGAAGTACATTCCTATCCATACAACTTTGAAGGAAATAGTTTGCTGTTTTCTATTATAAATGATATTACACCTAGAGTTGAACTAGCTAATACAAATAAGCAAATTACATATTTTCTTTTATTTAGTGCTTTAGCAGTTATTTTAATATTTTCATTTTTAATATATAACATGAAAAAGAAAAATAGTTTGTTAAGACAAAAAAACGCAGAATTAGAAAACTTCTATAAACTCAGAAAGAACTTTATTAATGCTGATGATAGACTGATTTATTTAAAAGATCAAAATCTAAAATATATCTTTGTTAATACGGCTGTTGAGAAGTTTTATGATATGACCCAAGAAGAAATCATAAGCAAAACAGATTTTGACATTACCCAAAAAGAATTTGCTAAGCTTAAACAAGACACTGATTTGGAAGTATTAGATAAATTAAAAAGAATAGAAGATGAAGTGCTTTGGGATGGACGATTATATAAAACTAACAAGTTCCCTATAGATTTACTTAATGGATCAATCGGTGTTGGTGCATATATTGAAGATATAACAGAAGAAAAAAAAGTTGAAGAAGAAAGAGAGCAGGTGCTCTTAAGAAATTCAATTTTAGTAGATGTGTTTAGACATAATTATAGAACGGAACAAGAACAATTAGACTATGTATTACATAGATCTTTAGAGTTAACAAAAAGTGAATACGGATATATATATTTTTATGATAGTAAGAATGAAGAGTTTACCTTAAACTCTTGGTCAAAAGGAGTAATGGATGCTTGTGAAGTAAAAGAAAAGAAAACTAAATACAAGCTAGAAGAAACGGGACTTTGGGGTGAAGCTGTTCGCCAACGGAGAGCAATAATTGAAAATGACTTTGATGTTGAGAACGAATTGAAAAAAGGCTATCCAGAAGGTCACGTTAAATTAAAAAAATTTCTCACTGTGCCAATAATTATAGAAGGTGAAATTGAGGTAGTAGTTGGGCTTGCTAACAAAAAAAATGATTATGACGAAAATGATATTTATCAAATCACAGTCCTTATGACAGGTGTATGGAATGCACTTGAAAGAAGAGAAAAAAGCAAAGAGCTAGAACAAGCAAGTGTTGAAATCAAAGAAAATAAAGAGCACCTCCAGCTATTGTTAAATTCTACAGCAGAAGGAATTTATGGCATTGATACAAAAGGAGAATGTACTTTTATTAATGATAGTGCACTAAAAATGCTCGGGTATAAATATAATGAAGTAGTAGGAAAGAATATGCATGATTTAATCCATTATAGAGATAAGGCTGGCAGCTCTATTACAGTCTCTGAGTGTAAAATTGTAAGTGCTTTAAAAAAAGGAAAAGGAACACATGTTGAGGACGAAGTTTTTTGGAAGAAAGATGGATCATATTTCTCTACTGAATACTACTCTTATCCGCAGGAAAAAGATGGTCAAATAGTTGGAGCAGTTGTCACTTTTATTGACAACACAGAAAGAAAAAGAATGCAAGATCAGATATATAGTGAAAAAGAACAGTTTAGAACTACTCTTTTATCAGTTGGAGATGGAGTTATTGCAACTGATAGTAGAGGAAGAGTTAAGATGTTGAATCCTATAGCAGAAGAACTAACTGGCTGGAAGTTAGAAGAAGCTATAGGTAAACCATTTGAAAATGTGTTTAATATAATAAATGAATATACTAGAGAAAAATGTGAGAATCCTGTAGAGAGGGTTTTACAAGATCTAGAAATTATTGAACTAGCTAATCATACTGTTTTAATTAGCAAAGATGGAGAAGAAATTCCTATTGAAGATAGTGCAGCGCCTATTAAAAATAGAGAAGGAAAAGTGACAGGAGTAGTAGTAGTCTTTAGAGATTTTAGTGAGAAAAAAGAGAAGATTGATCGAATAGAATATTTAAGCTTACATGATCATCTGACAGGGCTATATAATAGAAGATACATGGAGGATTCTATTGATAGATTAGATACCTTACGAAACCTGCCTTTTACAATCATGGTTTTAGATGTAAATGGTTTAAAGCTTACCAACGATGCATTTGGTCATGCCATGGGAGACAAACTATTAGTAAGTGTTGCAAATATGATGAAAAATATTTGTAGAAAAGATGATATTTTAGGCAGAATGGGTGGAGATGAGTTTATGATTCTCCTACCAAAAACTAATAGAAGTGAAGCAGATGTGATTAAAAAGATGATACTGGCTGCTTCAAGTGATATTAAATTAGGTTCGGTAATAATCTCTTTAGCAGTTGGTTATGCTACTAAAGAGAGAAATGAAAAAGATATTAAAAAAGTTGTTACAGAAGCTGACAATAACATGTATAAAGATAAACTCAAATATGGGAAAATAATGAGATCTAAGACTATTGAAACAGTATTAAAAAATATAAATAATAAATATGATAAGGAACAGATACACACAGAAAGAGTTTCACAATATTGTGAAACAATTGCAAAAGAAATGGATTTTCAAGAAAAAGAAATTGAAATGATTAAGACCGCAGGCATACTGCATGATATTGGAAAGATTATGGTTCCTCCTGAGATATTGAACAAACCATCTAAATTGACTAATGATGAGTTTGAGCTGATTAAAGGTCATCCAGAAACAAGCTATCAAATATTAAAATCAGTAGATGAGTATGCAGTTTTTGCTGTAGATGTTTTATATCATCATGAAAGAATTGATGGGAAAGGATATCCCGAAGGCTTAAAAGGTGATGAGATACCAATAAATGCAAGAATCATTGCTGTGGCAGATGCATATGAAGCAATGACTGCAGAAAGACCTTATCAGCCATCAATGACAAAAGAAGAAGCAATTGTTGAACTTAAGAGAAATGCAGGGACTCAATTTGATTTTAAAGTTGTAGATATATTTGTAAATAAAGTACTTAATTAGAAATTAATACTTATTATCATCGTTTATTTTATCTTTTTGAATTTTAAAAGATTCAATTATTAATTCTAAACTTTCAGGAGTGATGCCAAGGTTACTTATTTCTAAAAGCAAATCTATGTATTTTGGGTTTATGTCATTCAACTTAGCGACTTTGTTCATTTTCTCAACTGTACCGTATAATACTTTACCGTCAGCTACTAAAGAAGCAAGATTTTTATTAGGGTGGTGATCAAGAAGATAATCTGTACTAACGTCAAAGTAATTAGCAATTTTTTTAATCATAAGATAATCAGGTGTTCTTTCTCCTGATTCATACTTTGAAAGAGAAGAATATGACACATCTAGATCTTTAGCTAATTGTTTGCGTTCAATTTTGCGTGATTTACGCAATTTTTGAATTCTTTCAGATAATTCCATTATTCTTCCTCCTCAAGGAGATTCTAACACTATGCGTACATTAATTACAACAGAATGGCCGAAATGTATAATAAAATATTGACAGAGGACGAAATGTACATTATCATGTTGTTAGTAGATATTTACATATAAGGGGTGATTTGATGAGATTTAATCTTAAAACTGCAAGAAGAATAAAAGGATTAAAGCCTGCTGATATGGCAGATAAGCTAGATATTTCGCTATCCTTTTACTACAAAATTGAGGCAGGCTCTCGAGACCCATCACTAGGATTAGCATTTGCAATCCATGATATTTTAGGAGGTAACATTAGAGAATTGTTTGAAAATATAGATTATACTAATAATTAGAGGCTTCTATTGAAGTCTCTTTTGTTATGTATAGCAGCTATGGTAGAATGTTTATAGCAAGAAAACGGTGATAAAATGGATGTTATAAAAATAAAGCAGAATATAGATAAGTATTTAAGTAAGTTAAAAAATCATTTTCCAAATTATGAGGAAAGACCAGAACAATATGATATGGTAAGAACCATATTAAATGGGATATATCTTAATAAACACATTTTAGTAGAAGCTGGTACTGGAACTGGTAAATCCCTAGCTTATATATTAGCTACATTGGCATTGATGCAAGCTAATGATAACAATAAAAAAACAGTCATCTCCACATATACAATAAATTTACAAAAGCAACTTTTAGAAAAGGATTTTCCTCAATTACAATCAGTCTTAGGGATAGATCTAAAAGTAGCTCTTGCTAAAGGTAGAAGGAATTATGTCTGTCAAAATCGTGTTATTAATATTCTCAATAATTTACAAGGTATTTTTGATAGTGCAGAGGATGCTTTAAATTTTAGGGAAGTGTTGGAAGAAATTTATGATGGTAAAAAGGTTTCCATTGCTGATAAAGCTAAAATTAAAACTAAAATATCCTCCAACGTGTGGAATGAGATATGCTCTAGTCATGAAACTTGTCTGGATGAAGCATGCCCATTCATAGGAGATTGTATTTTTAAAAAGGCGAGAAGAGATTTGGAAAAGGCAGATTATATTATAAGTAACCATGCTTTATTCTTGACAGACCTTTTATTAAGAGGAGATACAGAAGAAGCTGAGGGTGGGATTTTACCAGAATATGATTATTTGATATTTGATGAAGCACATCATTTAGAAGATTCTGCAACAAGTGCTTTTTCAATTGAAATAAGAAAAAGTGTTATAAACAAACCTGTTCTTTGGTTAAGGAGCATGTTGAATAGAGTTATGGTCAGAAACAGTTTTGACCAAGCGGGTTATTCAACAAATGAAATAACAAGTCTTATTCAAGCTTTTTTTTCTCAAAGTGATCAATTTATCAAGAGTATAGAAGATTTAATAGGAAATGATTTAACTAAGAAAATTAATGAAAATAATAATATTGATAATCCTTTAGAACCAACACTTCTAGAGTTAATTAAAGCACTAGAAATTGCCAAAGAAGTAGAAGCAGCAGATCAAATTTGTAAAATTGAGTTAAACAAAGTCAAACTCAGTCTTGAAAATTTAATGGAAGATATCAGTTTTGTTTTAAAAGCAAATAGTGATGACTTTACATATTGGATAGAAAAAAGGATTGAACTGACGGCTTATGCAGCACCACTAGAAGTAGATACAATTCTTAATGATAAGGTTTTTTCTAAAAATAAATCTTCAATATTAACTTCTGCTACTTTAGCTGTTCCAAAGATGGACTTTTTTGCAAAAAGGCTTGGAGTTAACAGTTATATCTCAAAAGTCATTAATTCATCTTTTGATCATAAAAGTCAATCTAAACTAATAGTTCCAGATTACTCAGTAGAACCAAAATATAATGAAGAGAGTAATTATGAAAAACTATTAGTAAAGATGATCAAAGAAGCCAGAGATGAAATTGATGGTGGGATGTTTGTTCTTTTTACTTCATATAAAATGTTAAGGGAAGTAGAAGAATTATTAGAAGAAACAATGGAAGAAGAAATATATGTTCAAGGGTCTATGCCACGGAGCATGATACTAGAAGAATTTGTTAGTCATGGTAACGCAATATTATTAGGTACTAGTTCTTTCTGGGAAGGAGTAGATGTTGTCGGAGATAATTTGCGATGTGTTTTGATAACTAAATTACCATTTCCTGTTCCAAAAGACCCATTGGTTGAAGCTAGGATGGGTAGGATAAAAGATAGAGGAGGTAATAGTTTTAGAGATTATATGTTACCTCAAGCTGTTTTGCAGTTTAAGCAAGGATTTGGTAGATTAATTAGAAGTAAGTCTGATACTGGAGTAGTAATAGTAGCTGATAAAAGAATCATGAGCAAAAGTTATGGTAAAATGTTCATAAAAGCACTGCCACCTATAAATATTAATACTAAAATTTCTGATATAAAAAAAGCTCCTAAATAGGAGCTTTTTGAACTTCTTTATCTTTTTTTTTGATTATACCACCAAGAAAAAATACCAGCAATAACTATAAATAGGCCACCTATACCACTGAGAATGTCTGGTACTTCAGACCATAATAAGAATCCTAGAATA
>CAZCFQ010000032.1:16301-17789 GCA_964497955.1 uncultured Clostridiaceae bacterium | reverse complement strand
CTTTCATTAACTATATAATCACAAAAAGAGGGGTTTCACCTGGATAAAGATCAAGTTAGTTATATTGGCTCTGTAGTAGCTGACCCAAAAAGTTATATGATTTCTGCAAAATTAAAGATTAATATAAAAAAAAGAGTAGCAAGTTCTGAAATTAGCTTAATAATTAATGAAAAATTTAATATTACATCATTATGTAGTAAAAAACTTAGTTCATATAAAATTCTTAATAAAAATGAATTCCCTTTTTGCGAAGAAGGGATTTCTTTGGTCTTAAGTTTTTCAAAACCAGTTAAGAATTTTAGTTTTTTTATTGAATATACACTAAATACCTCTAAGATTGGAACCTGGGGAGTTAATAAAATTACTCGTAATTATACAGAACTAGGGTTGTATGCACCTTGGTATCCATACATACCAAATGAAGAGGTGGTTTATGATTTAAAAATATCTACAAAGAATGATTATCAAGTCACTTCTATTGGACAAATGAAAATGGAAAATGGAAAATATTATTAAGAAGCAAACATAGTCAAAAATCAATCCTTTTATTTTCTGCAAAGAAAATATTCACAGAAACTTTAGATCAAGGAAATACTAATATTAAGATCTCTTATTTTAGTAAATCACATAAAGATTTTGCTAAATTAATTTCTAGATATTCTAATAACATCCTAAAGTACTTTAACTCAATTCTTCCACCATTAGTAAGTAATAAAAGCTTTGACATAATCATAGCAAACAGGGATAAGGGCGGTAGCTATGCGAGGAATAACTCAATTATTATCCAGTATGTAGATGATTATGAAAGTAAGAAAAGCAAACTGTTTAAATCATTAGCTCATGAAATCGCCCACTTATGGTGGTGTAATGCGCCAGTAGAAAGTTGGGAAGACTGGTTAAACGAAAGTTTTGCAGAATACTTTGCATTGCTAGCTTTAAAAAATCTAGTAAGTGAGAATGATTTTAATGAAATAATAAAAAAGCGACAAGATTTAATATATAAGCTTCCCCCTATCAAAAATATTGATAGAGCGGATCAAAAAGCTCATCAAGTTCTTTATAATAAAGGTTCAATAGTATTACACAAGCTCTCAAAAGAGATGCGTGAAAATCGCTTTTTAAACTTGTGTAGAAATATTATTATTAAAGAATTAGTAAATACTGAGAAAATATTAGATCATATTGAGATTGAATATGATCAAGTTCTAAAAGATTATTTGAATAATCTTTTAACTAAATAATAAATAAGCAAAGGCATTTTTATAAATGTCTTTGCTCTAATTTTTAATCAAGAGGAACAAATAGAGAGATTTTAGAAAGCTTGAGGTTTTGAGAAATTTCTTCTTTTGTCTCATAGTATTGATCAGACTCATAATCAAGCCTTAGAACATACCCTGTTTCCGCATTATCTCCTTCTGTATTCTTTTCTTCATAATTGAATATATTAAATATTTCCTTACCAGTATGAACATCAAATGTATTTTCAAA
>CAZCFQ010000032.1:0-16201 GCA_964497955.1 uncultured Clostridiaceae bacterium | reverse complement strand
TTTGATTTATTACATTAAAATATTAAAGCTAGTCATAATAATCTTTTAGTGATAATATTAAAATATAACCGAACTTAAATGGAAGGAGGCTATCGCTGAATCATCTTTAACTGCAGTAAACACTTACAACTAGACTGTAGAAACTAATAAACTCATTATTTTATTTATTTGATTAGATGATCTAAACCAACTGATAGTCTCTATTTGTGTTGTTTAATTTATGAAACAAATCATTTAGGAGGGTTTTAAATGGCAAAGTTAAGTATTATAGAAGGTATTGGTGAAAGTTATGAGTACAAACTTAATGAACTTGGCATCAAATCACTAAAATCATTTTTAGAAGCAGGAAAAACAAAAACAGGAAGAGTTGAATTATCGCAAAAAAGTGATATTAGCGAAAAGCTAATTTTAACATGGATAAATCATGCAGATCTGATGAGAGTAAAAGGTATTGGAGGCGAGTTTGCTGAAATTTTAGAAGCTGCTGGTGTAGATACCGTACCTGAACTCGCAAGAAGAAATGCAGTTAACTTAGTAGCAAAAATTAAAGAAGTTAATGAAAATAATAAGTTAGTACGAAGAGTACCAACAGTTAATATGGTTGAAAGCTGGATAAATCAAGCTAAAGACTTACCTAGAGTAATTGAGTATTAACTTATTACTTATTGGAGACTATCTTTAATCAAATAAATAACAACAAGTAAGAGGCTAGGTTTTACCTAGCCCTTCTTAACTTAAGAAAGCTCATTCTTTGTTCTTGTACTATTATAATCTATAAGTTCTAAAATTATTGCCCGGGAAATACTATAAAATGGGATTGCAAAAAATGCTCCAATAAATCCAAATAAGCTCATTCCAATAATTACTGTTATGATGACTATTAATGGATGTATGTGTAATCTAGTTCCCATCACATTCGGCCTAGTTAAATTACCGTCAATAACTTGAGTAATTGTTATTACTAGAAATAGTTTAAAAACCATCTCATACCCAGAAGTAAGAGCGATTAATACTGCTGGCATAGCTGCAAACACTGGCCCTATAAAAGGTATTACTGCCATAAACATCAATATTATAGCTAAACTTAGTGCATTAGAAAGACCTATTATTAAATAACCAATATAAGTCATTATACCCAAAATGATTGCTAAAATTAGCTGACTAGTGAAATAAATTGACAATATATTGTCTATATTTTCTAAAACTTTAGTTATTCTAGCTCTTCTTTTTCTTGGGATAATATTAATAACATTATTATAAAAGAATTGATCATCTTTTAACAAGAAAAACAAGAGAACAGGAATTAGAATAATAATAGTTACAAAATCACTTATATTAGAGTACCATCCGCTTGTAAACTCAGCAATCCTAAAAGATCCTGCTTCAATATATGTCATTAATCTTTCAAAAATATCATTTATAGAGTACTCTCCTAAAATGCTATCACCACTCAATAAATCTTCAGCTTGCATCTGTAAATTCTCAAGTTGGACTGTAAAATTATCAAAAAAGTTATTAAATTCTTCTTTTATCATACTTCCGCCTAAAAGAACTATTAGTGCTAAGATAATTACTACCCCTGCCAAAACCAATACTACTGAAATATTTCTATGAACACCTTTTTTATCAAAGTAGCGAATAAACGGCCTTAGAATATAATAGAAGAAACCAGAGAACACAATAGGGAATAAAATAATTGTTAATATTCTTCCTAAAGGAATATAAAAGTAATCCATTTGCCCAAGCAAGTATATGCTTACCAGTATCAAAGCTGTAATTATTAATCTTCTAATTAACTTATCATTATTAAACATATGGCCACCCTCTTAAATATAAATAATCCTTATTTCTGATTATTATCATTATAAGGCTTATTGACAAATTAATAAATACAATTTAGCTTGTAATCGTTCCACTATTTGACAAACCCTAGGTGCTAAACTAGAATTTAAAATATACCAATACTTGAAGAGCATTGAAGAAGGGTGTGATCTTATGGGAAAATTGATTGATTTATACCAAGAAAAACCTGAAACAGTATTAAGAGTGTTTTGGTTAATAATAGCAGTAGGTGTTGGTCTTATTGTATGGAAATTGCCTATCTCATCAGAGTTGCCAGTTGCAGGACATAAACTATTAGCGCTACTTGCTACTTTAGTGATTTTATTTGTTAAAGAAGTAGTTCCCTTACCATTAGCTATGGCTTTTACTGGAGCAATGCTTGTTTTGCTTGAAATTGGTAGCTTAGATCAAGTTTGGTCAGCTTATGCAAATCCAGTAGTTATTTTTGTTATAGCTTGCTTAATGTTAGGACATATTGCAGACCATATAGGCCTAACGAATAGAATAGGTAAATTTCTATTAGCTAGATTTGGTAATAACCTATTAAAATTTTCACTTTTTTCTTGTCTTATTTTTGGAATAGCTTCTGCTTTTATGCATGATGTATCTGCTGTTACTATAGGGCTAATTTCACTTATTCGTTTAATGCGTGCTGCTGATATTAAACCTGGAAGTAATACTGGAAAATTCTTAGTAATTTCTTTAGCTTTTTCTTGTTCTGCTGGAGGAATGGGCACATTAGCTGGTGGAGGTAGAAGTTTAGTTGCAGTTTCTTTTTTGAAAGACTTTACTGGAGAAACAATCTCTTTTTTACAGTGGACTCTTCACGCATTGCCTCCAGCAGTCCTTATAATCCCAATCATATGGGCTTCCGTTTATTTTGTTTTCAAGCCTGATAAAACTATAGAATTTCCTGAAACTATGATTGCAGAAAGCAAAAAGAAAAAGCCCCTCTCAGATAAAGAGAAGATAACTCTATTTCTATTAATTATAGTGTTTAGTGGTTTTATGTTAAGTGATGTAATACAAATTCATTATTCTGTTATAGCAGTATTAGGAGTTTTTATTTTGGCATCATTAGGTCTTGTAAATTGGGAAAAATTAAATAATGAAGTAGCTTGGGCAGTTTCACTTTTTATTTTTGGGGGAGGAATTGCAATAGGAAGAGCTATGGAATACACAGAAACAGCTAATTTCATTGCTAATCAGATACTTCCATTTTTTGAAGGGAAAAGCTGGATTCTTGTTTTCATAGCTGTTGGTATTTTAGCTTCAATTTTTTCAGAACTTATGGCAAACGTTGCAGCTGCTTCTTTAGTTATACCTGTAGCTATACCTATAGTAATGGAAATGGGAATGAATCCTGCAATAATAGCTTTAGGAGTTAGTATGTTTTCTTCATTTGCATACTTATTTATTATAGGTTGCCCACCAAACGCTATTGCATATAGCTATGGATATTTTTCAACTTCTGACTTGTTTAAAGCTGGTTTAGTTTCTCAAATAACTGCAACCATTGGTATTATTATAATATCATTATTGTGGTGGAATATTTTAGGTGTGTATATATAATAAGATCATTAATTAATCAAGGGGTGACAATAATGCTCTATACATCAGTCAAAGAGAATATGACTTCCATTGATAACTTCAAATCAATTAGTATCGATGACACAATCAAAAAGGCAGTTAAGCATTTTATTAAAGAAAATGAATCTAAAGAAAGATATCATATTGTTGGTGTTTATAATCATGAAGATAGGATTATTGCTATTTTAAGCATTGGTGACATACTAAAAGCTGTAAAACAGCTAATGAAACTTTATAGCGATAAAGAGATGAAAGAAATTGCTTCATTGAGTAGTTATGGGCATAATGTTTTTGACAAAAGAATTGAGAAAAGAATTGATAAAGGTGTTGATTTAAAAGTAAGGGACTTAATAGAAGGCAATTCTCCTTTACTAAGACCCAAAGATTCACTTTCAATGGCCTTTGATGTAATGTTAGAAAGCAATTTAAGCGTGCTTCCTATAGTTAATGATGACAAAAACGTAATCGGAGTTATTAGAAATGTTGATCTGCTAGATTGTGTGGTTGACTTTATAGATGACTAGTGACTAAAGTGATTCTTATCTATTTAACTTTAACTAGTCTTTAGTTCTATAACTAATTTATATCGTGAAAGGAGTGTGTAGTGACATATCGTAACTACACAATATTACAATGAAACTAATATACAAAGAACATTATGATTTTAAAAAAGAAGATATAGTAAACTTATATACCGACGCTGGCTGGACTCATTATGTATCTAACTTTGAAAAGATGAAAAAAGCTTTTAGAAATTCACTTGCAATAATAAGTGCTTGGGCAGGAGATGATTTAGTAGGACTCATACGAGTAGTTGGTGATGGTGAATCTATTATCTACATTCAAGACTTATTAGTTAAAAGCGACTTTAAAAGAAGCGGCATCGGTTCCACTTTAGTAAAGAAGATTCTCTCAAAATATCCAAATGTAAGACAAAAAGTTTTAATTACAGATGACAATGAAGAAACTAATCATTTTTATAAAAGCGTGGGATTTAAGGATAGCAAAAGTCTTAACATAAAGGCATTTGTTAATTTTGAAATTTAAATAAGACTTATTTAAATAGCCTTTGTTGACGACAGATGTCTTTCTTAATATAATCTATTTATATATATAAAAGGAGGATTCAACATGCATAAAGTAATAGTTTATGGTACAAGCTGGTGACCTAGTTGCGCCCCTGCAAAAGAGTTTCTTTTGGAAAATAACATTGACTTTGAGTATAAAGATATTGATGAAGATGAACAAATAATGGAAGAATTTAATTTAATTAGAGATAAGCATGAGATATATGAAAGTGTAAAAGCAGCTGGAAAAATTGGAATTCCAACATTCATTATTGATGGAAAGCCTTATATTAACATAATGAATAATTTAGACAAAATAAAAAAATTGCTTGAGATATAGTTTTAGGTGGTTATGAAAATGTTTAGTTTTAGAGATATTGAGCCTGATGACTACATGGGACTTTATCCATGTGGAAATGATGAGGAAGCAAGAAAGTTTTTTGATCCTCTTGCATTTAAAAGCCTTGATGCGCTTAAGGATTATTTTAAAGATTTTTTTCTACCCCTAAAAAAAGAAACCATTATACCTCCACAAATCATTGAAAAAGATAATCAGATAATAGGCATTATTTATTTTTGTCATCTTAAGGACAAAGAAGAGGGTAAAGTCAGTGAACTAGGATTCGTTTTACACAAAGATTATAGAGGTCAAGGAATTATAACAAAAGCTTCTAAAATTATGATCGATAGAGCTTTTAATGAACTTAATGTAGATATGATGAAAATTAGCTGCTTACCTTCCAATGAAGGAAGTAAAGCAGTTGCTAAAAAACTAGGAATGAAATTTTCTAATTATTGGTATAATGACGAAGTAAAGATTTGTCTATACAAAATAACTAAGGAAGAATATAAGAAGAGGAAGAGCTTTAAATAGAGTTCTTCCTCTAACTTGTTTCTATTTAATCTCAATTCTATTTGCATTTTTCTCTTGTTCTTTTTTAGGAACGATAATTTCTAAAACACCATCATTTAGTCTTGCACTTATTTCTTTTTCATCATAAGCTTCTGTAAGGTAAATATTCCTTGCCATAGATGTAAATCTACTTTCTCTATGAATATAACCTTTACTTTCTTCTTCAATCTTTTCTTCTCTTTCAACACTATGTTTAATCTTCCATCATTTAATGTTAAATTGATTTCTTCTTTTTAACACCAGACAATTCTTCAGTGACAATGTAATTATCTTCATCCTCTTGAATATCAACTTTGAAGGTGTCCCCTGTTAGACTTCTTCTCATAGATACCCTATCAGAAAAAAAGTCATCAAGAACTTTATAGAATTCACCAAACACTTCCTCTGTTAAACTTGATCATCGATTGCGATTAAATGGAATCAATCCAGCCATCTTAACAATCACTTTCCTGAGCTTTGTTGTCAACACTTCCATTTATACTAAAAAAGCTTGGCTAATGCCAAACTTTTTATCTAATATATTAACTTTCAACAATAATTTTCTTAGCCATTGAATGCCCAACAGCTACTCTAGTTTGTCCTACCTGTACCGTTATAGGGCCTCTAAAAAAATTTTTGCCTATTTTTTTTATTTTTTTTCCCTCTCTAATACCTAAAGAGTTTAGCTTATTTTGAAGCGTAATGCCACCTCTTAGCTGAATAACTGTAGCTTCATGATCTATCTCGAGTTCTAATAAATCTATTTTCATTTTAAACCTCCACCTTTTGATAATAATAATCATTTACAAAATATATTATATCATATGTTTTGAGTTCATAATATGAAATGTCTATTTCGTAAATTTTGATTTTATCCATTTTTCTATTTTTGTTTCTTTTACTAATGGAAAATCATATCCACAGTTTGGACATTTTATATTACCACAACTTTTTCTATTTAGTGGACAAGCATTACATGCTTGTAGTGCATCTTCTTCTTTGAACTTGTGACCACAAAGCGGACACTGTATTTGCTCTTTCACAACAAATCAATCCTCTCTTTATATTACATCACTGTTCTTATTTTCTCTTTTAATTTTAGGGAATATTATAGCAAAAGTAACAATCCCAGCAATAACTAACCATCCAAGTAAAGTTAATCCACTGCTAGTTAATGTTGCATTAAGTAATGTGCCTACTATTAAAGTTGTAATTATCATTACAAAAGTTGATTTAAGCATATCTCTAAATCCTAACTCTTTGACTAAAACAGCAAAGGTTGCTACACATGGGAAATAAACTGCTAGCAAAGTGCTTGAAATCATAAGCTGCTTTAAGGTAAGGTCCAAAGGTTTTAACATTCCCATTGCAAGGTCTTTTCTTAAAAATCCCATAAGCAAAACTGAGATAGCTTCTTTTGGTAAACCAAAAAGATTCTTAAGAAATGGCCCAAAAGCATTTGTCATAGCTTCAAAAACATTCAGTGCATACAATACATTAACAATGAATACACCTAATAAGACCATAGGTATAGCTTCCATTAAGAAGCTTTTCACACGCATAATAAGCTTTTTTATTACTGTAGAAAAACTTGGAATTCTAAAGTCAGGAATTTCTATTAATAAATCTGTACTAAATCCAGGAACCAACTTATTCATTAGCATTCCTGCAACTAGCCAAATTATAGCTAAGAAAAAGAATACTAAAGCTACATATTGCCCACCAAAAGGACCAATAATTCCAAAAATCATAGCTGTTTGTGATATACAAGGAATTGAAATAGCCATCAGTGTTGAAGCAATAAACTTTTCTCTCTTACTGTCTAAGTTTCTTGCAGCTAAAGCAGCAGGGACATTACATCCAAAACCTAGAACCATAGGAATTATAGAAAATCCGTGTAATCCAACAACGTGTAAGACATTATCCACTAAAACAGACAACCTAGGTAAGTAACCTGTATCTTCTAATATACCAAGCGCAAAGTAGAAAGAAATGATAAAAGGAAATACTGCTGCAAAAGGTATATAGATACCTGTAGTTAATAACCCAAAAGATTGCTCAAAATCAATTGCCCCTTCTATTAATTCTCCTACAAACAAAGAATGCATAAAAGTTCCTGGTCCTAATATTTCACTTAGTCTTACCATTAAAGGTTCATAGAAGGTCGTAAAAAATGGATCTGTAATATAATCAATTATTCCCTCACCAACATGAATAATAACATAAAAAGTAGCAGCTAAAACAAGTGCTGCAATTGGTATGCCTGATAGCGGCTTAATAGAAAGTTCATCTATCCAATCTTTTAATGTGTGTTTTCTATTTGTTAAAACTTGAATTTCTTCTACAATTTCACCTATTTTGCCCCATCTTTCTTTATTTTTCATTTTTGGAAACGAGTTTATCTCTTTATAGGAAAAAAGATCTATTATTTCTCTAAAGCCATTTCCTTTTGTTGCAACAGTTGGAATAACTGGTACTCCTAATTTTTGACTTAATTTTTTATGGTCAATTTTTATACCCTTATGTTGTGCTTCATCCCACATATTTAAAGCTATTATAACGGGCTTATTTTTCTGCAGAATCTGCAGAGTCAGATCTAAGTTCCTTTCTAAATTAGTAGCATCAACTACATTTATTATGAGATCTCCCTCTTCAATCATTTCTACTGCTACTTCTTCAGCCTTGTTAGTAGGATTCAGTGTATATGTCCCTGGAACATCTATTATATTGACTTGTTCATCTTTCCAATTCATCTTTCCTTCTGTAAAAGAAACAGTTGTTCCAGGATAGTTAGACGAAATAACACTGGTACCAGTTAGCCTTGAAAAAACGACTGACTTACCTACATTAGGATTTCCCATCAGTAATATATTCAATTTAATAACCCCTCATCAAACACACAGTTAGGATTAAACTCATCACATATAAACTCTTTAAGTCCAATATCTAATTGCAACTCCATACAAACTTCCTCCCTAAACAGATCTTCTTATTGAAAACGATTATCATTATCTTATGATATGCATCCACATTTGTCAACCAATATAGCTATATCATAGTAGATTAATATGATTAAGGACATATGCTTATAAAAAGAGAAAACCGAGCTTTTTAAGCTCGGCTTATTCATGCCTTATAACTTCAAATCTATAAAGTTTGCAATCAGCATCTGGAGCAATATTAGCTTTTTGCTTTGCAATTCTAATTTGCTCATCTATGGTATTAATGCCTTCTAAATCAGGTAATAATAACCCTCTTCTATTTTTTCTTTCTACTACTACTCCATATTTTTTAACATCCAGCATCTCTTTGCTTTCAATGTGCTCCATTTCGCCTAAAACATCTATCTTTACCTCTAATTCCTTAAGTTCTTCCTTTGTAACTGGAGAGAATCTCGGATCTCTAGTTGCAGCAGAAATAGCATTAGAAATTATCTCTTCTGCTAAACTCGCTTTAGTACTTGAAGTTGTACCAATACACCCTCGCAAATGTCCATTAGTATTAATTGTTACAAAAGCACCCGATTTTTTTCTTTCTAGTTTTTCAATCTCTTTTTTATCTTCATTCTCATCTTTGAATATTTCCCAAGACAGACGCTTATTATCTAAAACTTTATTTTCTATTGCTTTTCTTGCCAACTTTATATAAACATCTTCTTTACTTATTGTGTCTTTATATTTACTTTCACAAAGAGAGACAATCGTCTTTAGCCTACTATCTACTTTTTTATCAGTTACTTCCATATATCCGTTTAAATATCCTACACCAAAAGTGCCTTGATATGAAGAAACAGTTATATTTATATTCACATCATCTACAAATCCCAAAGCGAAAGCATAGCTATTAAATCCGCATTGTTTTGCATTATCTTTTAACTTATTAGATATTCCAAATATTTTCTCTGGTTTGTTATTTTTCAAGTAATCTAAAACTAATTTATCAAACTTCTCTCCGTCAGGATGATAAGTATAAGGCCCACTATCTTTGAGAGCATGGGATAAATCACCACTTGCTATTACAGAATATGTTTTAGTTTGTTGTTCCATAATATTCTTCATAAGCATTCCTGCTTTATAAAGCTGAATAGGACTTATGTGTCCCGGTGTAATATGAATTATCTCATAATTCTCATAAGCTTTATCAATAAAATATAAAGGAACTAAAGCACCGTGGTCTAACTCTAAAGATAATCTGTAAGCTCTTGCCTCTGATTTTGTTAAAAATATATTTGATATTCCTGCTTCATTCCATTCTTTTTTAAGATCATCATTTACTTTTGTATAAACACTTTTTAAGAATCTTTCATTATAACCAAAATTTGATAAACTGCCTGTTACTCTTCCATTATCAATAACACTAATTGCGTCTCTAAAAGAATTTCCATGAGGACTTATTATAATAATTATATCAGAGTCCCATTTTCCAATTTTTTCTGCTGTCCTACGAAATCCAATAAGTGTTTGTGGAATGTTTTCTTCTTGTCCTTTTCCTACCTCTGGCACAGCTACCGGAGGATGTGACATAAAAGCTACTCCATTAAGTTTCATTTTCAATCCCCCTCTAAACTCAGCGTAATGTAAAATCTAATCCTTCTTGCGGTTTATATGTTGCCTAAGTATATGTTTTCTAAATACTTTTTAGCAATATCTTTAACTTCATTCATTAAAGATAGCTTTGTTGGCTTCTCATTATATTGATACCTTGGAAAATAGCGTGCTATATGAAGTGGAATTTTAGGATCAATCCTACTAATCCAAGAACACATTTGTTCAAAATCTGCCAAATTGTCATTAAAATTTGGCACTATTAGTGTAGTTAATTCTACATGAGCTCTTTCATAAGCCATAATTATATTATCTTTTATAATAGATAGATCAGCTCCAAGTATCCTTCTATATTTCTTAGGATTGTATCCTTTTAAGTCTATATTTAATGCATCAATATACTTTAAAAGATTTATCCAAGGAATTTTGTTTATATATCCAGCAGTTACTAGAATAGTTTTAACACCTTTTTGTTTTGCAAGTTTAGCTGTTTCAATTACAAACTCATAATTAACTAGTGGTTCATTGTAGGTAAATGCTATAGATGGGTAACCCTTTTTAACAGCTGTTTTGACTAATGTAGTGCTTTCTATATCATTTAGATATGGTGGTTCCTCTTGAGAAATTGAATAATTTTGACACCACGGACATTTTAAATTACACCCATAGCTACCAATGGAAAGCACTTTTGTGTTTGGCAAAAACTTCTTTAGTGGTTTTTTTTCAATTGGATCCAATGCAATTGATGTTGCCTTTTCATAACTTAGACTTTTCAACTTCATATTCTCGTTTTTTCTAACTCTACATATACCTGTTTTACCTTCTTTAACTAAACATTCATGAGGGCATAAGTTACATTGAACACTTTCTTCTAAAACTCGATAATACATTGCTTCCACCTTATTCACCTCCATTACTTCTAACTATATTAAATCATTAATTGACTTTAATTTCTAGAAATATTGTCTAGATCAAAAAGAACCCTCTAAGTCTCGCTTAAAAGGTTCTTTATATTTTAGAATAAGGTGCTTCCTGTCCAGTTTACATTTGTCACATGTATTGCTGGTAGATATGAGGTAAAAGTACTCCACCAATCTCTTTGTAGCTTCCTGTCTTTTGAAATCATATCTACGTTAGACAACATATCCAACACACTGTCTGTGAGTCTCATATTTTTAACTGAGTGCTTAACTTCTCCATCTTCAATGTAGAATAAACCATCTCTTGTTGTACCCGTCATAACTACTTTACCAGGCTCCGGACAGTGAGTGTAGTGGAACCTTGTTACCAATAATCCTTTTTTGGTACTTTTAATCATTTCTTCTACTGAAGAAGAGCCCCCTTGCATTACAAGATTAGAAGCAATCTCATAATTACTGCCTCTCCTAAAACTTGAATGCCCTGTAGGTTCTTTATCATATTTTTTTGCTGTTGCATAAGAATAAACAACATTAGAAGCAACACCGTTATTAATAATGTCTACTTTCTTTTTAGCAACCCCTTCTGCATCAAAAGGAACATTTAATGTATTCTCATTATATGCATCATCCCAGATGGATATATTATCTCCCATTATTTTTTCACCCATTTTTTTTGCCATATAGCTTCTTCCTTCTTCAAAAGGTTGACCTCCAAAACCAATATATGCTGGGAATCTAACGATATCTGCTACTGCATATGGTAAAAATACTACTTCATACTCTCCTGTTGGTATGCTTTGTGGATTTTGTGACATATTGCATCTTTTAGCAGCTTCTTTACCTATCTCATCAGCATCAATTTTTGAAACATCTCTATTCAACTGGTCAGCATACCCTGTACCATTTGGTCCTTCTACTACTGTTCTTAAATAAGCATATGTACTTAAATCGTAAACATCTACACCGTCTGTATTCATTATAGCTAACTCATCTTGAGTTGTTATATGTGCGCCAAAAGCACTAAACCCAAAGTCATCAGCATGTTTTACAATAGTGGCAATATCTTCAGCTCTTTGTTCTGCACTATAATTTGCTGTAGTTTCATAATAATTATTAACTTCATTATAATTAGATGCTTTAGGAAATGCCTTAAACGCAAGATTTCCCTCACTTACTTTTGCTAAAAGAGTTGCTCTTTGAACTACTTGCTTAATTGATTCATCATCAAAGTTGTTAGTTGTAGCAACACCCATTTTATTACCAAAAATCACTCTTACTTGTAATTGTGATAAAACCCTATTCATGTTCTGATGGATGGTAGAGTTAGCAAATCTTGTTAGATTAAAGTTTTCGCCAACTAATTTCGCCTCTGTATGATTTGCTTTTGAATATTCTAAAGCCTTTTTTAATACTTCACGGCATCTTTCTTTACCTAACATTAATGTCCCACTCCCATCTTAATATTTTTAAATCGTGCTGGAGTAGCTCCATGTCCAACATGAGCAATTTGAACAGGTTCACCTTTAGCACATGATGGAAGTCCCCATACATGCCATTCTTCTTGGCTAGCAACAGCATCACAGCTTCCCCAGAATTCTGGAGTCATTGCAGTATATGCAGGATTCTTTAACATTCTAACTTTTTCACCATCTTTTATTTCATAAGCAATCTCACTACCAAAATGGAAGTTTAAACGCTTATCATCGAGTGACCAGCTCTTCGATGATTCCATAAAAATTCCATGATCAGTATCTTTTATAATCTCTTCTAAAGACCAGTCGCCTGGCTCTATATTGACATTAGTCATTCTAACCATAGGTAAATTAGAAAAACCTTCTGCTAGACAAGTCCCATTACTCTCTTGACCAATCATAGAAGCGGTCTCTCTTGATGTTAGATAGTCTAAAAAGAGACCTTCTTTGACTATTTGAGTCCTTTGTGCTTTAACACCCTCATCATCATAACCAAAGCTTCCCAATCCTCTAGGAAGAGTTGCATCGATGAACAAATTGACATCTTCAGAACCATACATAAAGTTCCCTTGTTTTTCAGTTGTTAAAAAACTAGTTCCTGCAAAGCTTGCCTCATATCCAAGAACTCTATCTAACTCAATTGGGTGCCCACATGATTCGTGAATTTGTAAAGCTAGCATTTCTCCACCCAAAATTAAATCTCCTTCTAATATTGGACATGTGTCAGCAGTCAATAATGCTGAAGCTTCATTAGATAAATCATTTGCTATTTCAGATAAGTCTCTATCTTGGGAAAAAGGATAAGACTCTTCCAAAAACTCAAATCCTCCAGTTATAGCATCTTGATATTGTCTTCTTTGAACATCACCATTTCCTATAGCTGTTGCAGCAATACCTACTCCTGTTTCTAGTAAGTCTTGCTCAATTTCATGTCCCTCTGTACTCATAAATAACTTGTGCTGTTTGACAGCATGAAGTCTTGTCATTGAGTTTTTAACATCATCATTTACTCTTAACTCTTCATCTAAATCCTTTAAGAAGTCTATTTGTTCTTTTACATCCATATCAAAAGGATCCTTTTGATGAGGAGTTTTATAATAATCCTTAACTCCCTCAATTGGTTTCAAATCAATTGGCTTTGCTTGAACCCTTGCACTTGCTCTAGCAATGGCAACTGCTTCTTTAACAGTTTCCAAAAGTTTCTTTTCAGTAATTTGAGCACATGCTGAAAATCCCCAAGCTCCATTTACCATTACTCTTACTCCGACACCTTTACTCTCTGATAAAGATATTGCATCAACTTTACCATTTTTAATCATAATCGGCTGCTTCTTTCGATCAACTAGTCTTACATCTGCATAACTTGCACCTAAATTTTCTGCTTCTTCCAAAGCTTTTCTAAATAAGTCTTGCAAACTTACACCTCCATATTAATATTGACTAAACAAACCTATAGTTAATTCAACAAAGCCTTATAAAAACCCTTTTTTATATCTTTTAATTTAAAACCTTTATCATTTCTTCTAATGCATTAATCACTAAAGATAGATCCATGCTCGAATATTTGTTAGGCCTATCTTTTATAGCAACTTGTTCTGGAATATATGGAATATGAACGAATCCAGCAGGAATATCCAAACTATTAGTCTCTACAAAGTGCCTTGCTATATAAAATATATAATTGCACAAATAAAGACCTGCACTATTTGAAATATAACATGGTATTTTTGATTCTTTTACAGCTTTGTTCATCTTAACTATTGGTAAAGTTGAAAAATATGCTTCCTTTCCTTCTTCTTTAATAGTCGCTTCATTTTTAATTACGCCCTCATTATCTTTCCCATTAGAGCAATTTAGTGCTATTCTTTCAATAGCCACTGCATTTCTTCCTCCAGCTTGACCAACACAGATTATATAATCAGGATCATGTTTTTTATACGCTTGTATAAATTTATCCTCTATTTGGTTCCACTCAACTGGCATTTCTTCAACTGCAATTTCAATATCATTTATCTTCTTATTTGCAAAAGTTTTTACTGCTTCCCAAGATGGATTAATAGCTTCTCCACCAAAAGGTTCGTATCCTGTTAGTAATAGTTTCATATTATCCCCCATTTACTCTATGCTATGTTCTCTATAGCTAGTCTTTTTATTGTTTTATAAAGCAAATCTGCTGCTTCGTTAATATCTTCTTCTGATGAAAATTCTTCAGGACAATGGCTTAAGCCATCTTTACTACGAACAAAAAACATTAAAACCTTTGTCAGCATTGTCATATTCATAGCATCATGTGCTGCACCACTGACCATAGTATGAGCGTCAATATTTTCATTATTAGCCACAGCTTCTGCTACCTCTAGTAACTGTTCATCTAATATTACTGGAGGAACAGATGATAATTCTGTAACTTTCAACTCTAAATTATACTCTTCTGCTATTGATTCAAGCTCTTGCTTAATTTCCATCACAGCCCATTCTCTATCGGTAACATTTATATCTCTTACATCAAATGTTAGCTTTGCATAGCCAGGTATAACATTTGTTGCATCTGGTTTAACCTTGATAGATCCAACCGTTGCAACTGTACTATTTCCCGCTCTATTTGCAATATCCTCTGCTGCTATAATGGCTTTTGCTGCTCCTAACAAAGCATCTTGTCTTAAATCCATTGGTGTTGCACCTGCATGGTCTGCTCTTCCAAAAAACTCAGCAAAAAAGTGTACTGGTCCAGCAATACCACTTACAATTCCAACTGCATGATCTAAATCCTCTAATACTTTAGCTTGTTCTACATGGACTTCAAAGTATGCTTTTAGTTCACCAGGCTTTCTTAAAGCACTCTCCAAGTTATCAGGGTCATAGCCAAATTCCTTCATTGCATCGTATGCACTTATGCCATTTTTATCTTTACGATACAAAGCATCTTCTTCCAGTATCCCTGTCATTACTTTTGATCCAAAAAGACCTCCACCAAATCTTGCACCTTCTTCATCACTAAATACAATGATTTCCAAAGGGCAACCTAGTTCAACCTCTTCTTCTTTAACTCTTCTTATGACCTCAAGTGCTGTTGTTACACCTAAAGGACCATCATAAATTCCTCCATTAGGAACTGAATCTAGATGAGACCCCATAGCAATTGCTGGTTCTTCTAAACTACCAAATCTAGCAATTATATTACCAGCTGCATCTTCTTTGATATGCATGTCCAAATCAACCATCCATTTTTTCACTAGATCTCTTGCCCTTTTATCTTCTTCTGTAAAAGAAAACCTTGTCATCCCACCTTCTTCAGACTGTCCTATCTTTGCAAGACTTTCAAGTTTATCCACTATTTGATAATTAAAACTATCCATATAAACCTTCCTTTCCTACTTCAGTTTATTCTTCTTTCTTCGTTTCGTTCTTTTAATTCTTTTTAAATGTTTCTTTTTTATATTTTTTTTAGCTTTTTTTGGTCTCATATCGCTTCTCTTTTGGCTTGAGAGAACATAATAATCATTAACTTCCTCAATTTTTACACCACCAAAAACACTACTAAGTTTATTTTTGTACCAAAGGAGCCTCTTAACTACCATAATCATATAACCACCTACAACAAGGTGGTTAAATCCATTCTCTATAAATCCTTTTGCAACACTAAAATCTGTGTGATAAGGAGGGTTAGTTAGTATTTTTGTATAGTCTCTATCGTAAATGTTTTCAAAACCTTCTGAGAGCCAAGCACTTAATCCTAATCCATTCATTTCAATATTTCTTTTTGCATACTCTATAGCTATTGGGTCATTGTCTACTAAGTGGATATCTGCTTTAGAGTTCTTTGTTTTTAGAACAATCCCTACAAATCCATAACTACACCCTAAATCTAAAATTT
>CAZCFQ010000031.1:0-17978 GCA_964497955.1 uncultured Clostridiaceae bacterium | reverse complement strand
AATTACAAAAAGAATTTGGACCTCTATATAGTAACAGGCTTGATATTAAATGTAGTGAAAGTCAAAAGAGAGAAATTATTGATATGATGAAAGATTTAGAGGTAGATCAAATAATTGATAAAAAAGTTGTTAAAAGAGTTGAAATTGATGGATTAAAGTTCATTCTTGAAGATAATTCATGGGTTTTAGTTAGACCATCAGGAACTGAAGCTGTTTTTAGAATATATGCAGAGAGTAAAAACAATGATTTAGTTAAAAAAATTCAAAAAGATATGTGTAAAATCCTCAATTTAAACTATAATAAATAATAGTGTTAATCATTAAACTAAATATAATGTGAGGAGAAACAATGAAATTAGATATAAAAAAGACTTTCATTCTAGGACTGGGTTTTTTTGCAGTTAGTCTTGTATGGCCACTATATAATGTATATGTGCCAATTTTTTTAAGAGACTTTTTAGATAGCCAATTTTTAATAAACGGAATTATGACTCTTGATAATATTTTAGCAGTAAGCTTAATACCAATTGTAGCTTCAATGAGTGACAGGACAAACACAAGATTTGGAAGAAGAATGCCTTATCTGATGATAGGCATACCCATAAGTGCACTTGCTTTTGTCTTGCTACCAAACTACACAAGTTTTCTAAATTTTATTTTAATAATAACGATATTGAACTTTGCGATGGCTATTTATAGAGCTCCAACAGTAGCATTAATGCCTGACATAACACCACCACCATTGAGAAGCCAAGCAAATGGGATAATTAATTTTATGGGTGGTTTAGCTTCTGTAGTTGTCTTGATTGGTGGTTCGTTTTTATATAGAGCAAATAAAAACTACCCATTCTTATTAACAGCAGTTTTACTATTTTTTGCTCTTGGTATGTTACTTAAGTTTATTAAAGAGCCAAAAGTGGGAGTTAACACTGATGAAAAAATTGGTGTTATTCAATCAATTAAAAACATAATAAAAGATCCAGACAGAACAACACTTTTTATTTTATTAGCAATATTCTTTTGGTTTGTTGGATATCAAGGAGTAGAAGCAACTTTTAGTAATTATGTCGTTCACTTCATAGGTTTGACTGAAGCTGATGCCTCATTGCTTTTAGGTTTCTTTGCATTAGCATTTTTAATTTCTTCAATACCAGCAGGTTTTATTGGCTCAAAGTTTGGAAAGAGAAAGACTATATTAACTGGTATTGTTGGAGATACTGTAGTTTTTTTAATCTTAGCTACAGTAGGTACAATTTTTCCTTTTAACTCAATAGTAATGGGTGGGTTGATGATGATTGGTGGATTTTTTTGGGCACTTATCAATATTAACTCTTATCCATATATAGTTGAAAGAACATCAGAAGAAAAAATTGGTACTTATACTGGCCTTTATTATTTTTCATCTTCACTAGCTGCAATAACAGGTCCACTAATTGTAGGAGCCTTTGTTGATTTAATAAGTTTCAAGTCAATGTTTGTAGTAACTGCAGCTGCTTACTTTATAGCTTACTTATTTATTTTTAGAACTAAAGAACATAAAGAAGAAACAGTTTAAAACTAAAAACCCTACACGATAAAAATGAACATGTGTAGGGTTTTTCTTATATTTTCATACCAAACTTTTTTGATTTATAGTTTAACGCATTAACCAATTTCTTCCTTAGATTAACTAACCATTCAGGTTCATTTTTCCAGCTTTCTGAAATACTATCAAGAATTCTTGTATATGAATAGAGATTAGCAAATCTTTTACAAGCAGGAATGTGATCTAGATCATCAATTAAAAATCTTTTTTCTTTTGTATAACCATTGATGAATGCAAGTTTTGCTTCTTGCTGCTTTAAGTGCGATGCATATTCATCTATGCTTGCTAAAGATTGATTGATGTCCATAACAAAGAAATGATACATACAATCATCAAAGTCATAAATAAAAAATTTTTTAGTGTGTTTATTGTAAAAAGCATTGTCAAGTTCAAAATCATAGTGAATTAGACCAAAGTTATTTTCTGTTTGCTTTATTCTTGAGAAATAATTTTTAAGCAGTGTAACTTCTTCTAATGCTTTTTGCTGATCTATTTTAGTAGATAACGATTTATTAATATCTTCCAAAATATCTTCATAACTAGGTCTATTTATTCTAGGAGCCATTTTAGATAAAAAATGTAACTTACCTAGAGATTGACCGAATTTTTCTATTAACTCATAATTTAGATCTAGTGAGTTAGCTGGCTCACCAGGAACTTTTTTGAAAGAAGTCGTATAATATAAACCCCACGGAGTATTAGCAGATATGAAGTCTTGATCTAATTTATTCTTCTGTAATTCTACTACTGGATAATTATTATCATCTAAAAATTTAATATATTTAAGTTCAGATCCTAAATACTCAAAATTCTTTTCACTAGAAGGTGCAAACCGTAAGTAATAAGTGTCCCCTTTATAAGAGTAGGGATAGACGGCATTTGCAGAAATTCTAAACTTATTAAGTTGCTCTGGATCTTCTAAATCATGATTCCAATAATTTAGTAACATAAATGCTAGGTCTTTATTATTAAATAAGTGTTTAAGTTTTAACATTTTAACTCTCCTAAAATTTTCTGTATTCATTATACGACAAAAAAAGATCTTATGCATTAAATAAGCTTGACAATAATCATCTAAAAGAATATTATATGTATTATAAGTATATGCAAGAAACATATAGAGGGGATATAAAATGAAAAAACGAAAAATAGATTGTAAACATCATAAAATGGAGAGATACTTAGAAGTTTCTTTACTTTTACTTTTAAGTGAAAATGAAAATCATGGTTATGGATTAATTGAAGACTTAATTTTTTTTGGTTTTAGTGAGGAGTTAAATGTAGGTTCATTATATAGAACTTTAAGAAAGATGGAGAAGAATAATCTAGTAAGTTCTCATTGGGAAAAAGGAGATTCTGGTCCGAGGAAAAGAGTTTATGAAGTAACTGAAGTGGGAAGAGAAGAACTCTCATATTGGGTAGATGTTATGAAAATGAGAAAGCAAAGAATACAAAACTTGATTGATAGATATAAAAAATTAGATAAGGATAATTAAAATGACAACAATATATGTTATATATGGAATTACTTTCAGTTTTTTAATTTACTCACTTGCTAAGAGCAAGGAAAAAACTATAAAAGGATTTAAAAAGGGCTTAAAGTCACTAAATAAAACACTACCTGGTTTATTAGCAGTAATAGGTTTAGTAGGTTTAACACTTGGGGTTTTATCCCCAGAAGTTATATCAAGATTTTTAGGGGAACAAGCTGGCATGATTGCTACTTTTGGAGCAGCGATGGTAGGAGCAGTAACACTCATTCCTTCTTTAATAGCATATCCACTAGCAGCTTCACTTTTAAGATCAGGTGCAACTGTTGCTACAATAGCAGCATTTATAACTACACTTGTAATGGTTGGCTTTGTAACTGCACCAATGGAAATTAAAGAACTTGGCAAAAAGTTTACTATAGTAAGAAATGGATTAGGTTTTATAGCTGCTATAATTATTGGTGCTATAATGGGGGTTATATTATGATAAAACAAATTAAGAGATACAAGTTAGTGTTAATAATGGCAGCAATCTATATTGCATTACTTTTTATTTCTCCAAATATTGCAAAAACTTCATTTAACTTTTCTACTGATTATCTGAAAGAAATGTTAATAATTATGCCACCAGTTTTTTTATTAATGGGCTTGATAGATGTATGGATTCCTAAAGAAAAAATACAAAAATGGTTAGGAAAAGGTAGTGGGCTCAAAGGTGTCTTATTATCTATAGGCCTTGGAACATTACCAACTGGTCCTTTGTATGTAGCTTTTCCTATGGCAGCTACTTTAATAAAGAAGGATGCTAGTATTTTTAATATTGCTTTATTTTTAGGCTCTTGGGGAGCATTAAAGATACCCCAATTGATGTTAGAGGCAAGTTTTTTAGGAGTTGAATTTACAATTTTAAGATTTGTTCTTACTTTAGTTGCATTAATAATTATAGGCTTGATAATGGAAGTAATGCTTAAAAGTGAAGTAAAAGAAAGTCTGAAAGAAAACAATGTTTAGTAAAAAGAGTATATTTTCATATATAGCACCTATATATAATTTGTTTTACAAATCTCAAAAAAGAAGTTTTACTTCTGCTTTAGAGAAAAGTAAGGAGTTACTTGATATAGATGAGTTTGAAACTGTGATTGATATAGGCTGTGGTACGGGTGCTTTAGCTGATGTTTTAAGAGAAAAAGGATTAAAAGTAACTGGAATTGATCGTGAACAAATAATGATTGATATTGCAAATGATAGACTTGGTGACAAAGCTGATTGCAAACAAGCTGATTTAATTAAAGGATTACCTTTTAATGATAGTTCTTTTGATGTAGCAATAACTTCATATGTAGCTCATGGATTTGAAAAAGAGGGTAGAGAGGTGCTTTTTTCTGAGATGAGAAGAGTAGCTACAGATTTAGTAATATTACATGATTTTAATAAGACGAGATCTATTATTGTTACCATTTTAGAGATATTAGAAAGAAGTGATTACTTTAATTTTATTTACACAATAGAAAGTGAAATGAAGAACTTCTTTGGGAACGTCTCAACGGTACAAGTAGGATCTAGAGCTAACTGGTATGTTTCATATTTAGATAGATTAGAATAAAAATCTTTAAAATATCATAAATTTTATGCTCCTATTTATTAGATAGTAAACAAGTAAAACTTTCTAATACTTATAGGAGCATTTTCTATTGTTAGAAATATTTATATTTGAATGATTAATAATTAAAATTCTAATAGTAACTTCTATAATAAATCAAAGTGAAAAATATCAGTCTATCAAAAATATGTCTATTTCATATCTTTATCAAAGCAGGTATAATAAGATAAAATGTATGATACAGGAGATTTACTATGATCAAAGAAGCAAATTTAACTGATTTAAATGTGTTAATAGAATTAGCAAGAAAAATTTGGTTAGATTCCACAGTAAAAGAACTAAATAAACTTTTTACTGAGGTAATCAGAAGTAATAAGGAAGCCATTTTTGTAGTATTAGAAGTAGATAAAATTATTGGTTTTGCATATTTTTCTATTAGACATAATTATGTAGAAGGAACTAACTCAACTCCAGTAGGATATTTAGAGGGAATATATATTATGCCCAGATTTAGAAAGTTAGGTTTTGGTAGGATGCTAATAGATAAAGGAATTGATTGGGCAAGAGAAAAAGGATGCCAACAAATGGGTAGTGATTGTGAACTTGACAATAACAATAGTATAGTATTTCATAAAAAAAGTGGCTTTAAAGAAGTAAATAGAATTGTTTGTTTTGTTAAAGATATATAAAGGGAGGTAGCTTTATTGATAAATGATATTTATAAAAATATACTGGATGAGTATAGCAAATATGAAACAATCTATGCTAAAGAGAAGAAAAAAATAGCTAATAAGACTTTTAAGTTACTACCAAAAGAATAAGAAAAGTTTATTAAAGTAGTTAGTCAGTTGCTTGATATTGATAATTCAAAAATATTTCGTCTGATGACAATATGGATAAAAAAGAAAGAATTATATGATTTTGATTTATTAGCTATTTATGAGAAATGGCTTTATAATTATGTAAACTCTTGGGGTAGATGTGATATATTTTGTTATCATGTATTAAACCCTATGTTTGAAAGAAATGAGGAAGTTTTTGATAATATCAAGAAATGGATCAATAGTGAAAAGATATATGTAAGAAGAGCAGGGGTTGTTACTTTAATAGAATCTACAAGAAGCTTTGTTGTAAATGCAGATTTAGATAAAGTCTACTACATCGTTGAAGCCTTGAAAGATGATAGCCATTTGCATATTCAAAAAGCAATAGGATGGCTACTAAAATATGCATATTTGACTTATCCAGAAGAAATCAAGAGCTATCTTAAAAAAAATGTAAATACATTATCAAGAACTACCTTTAGATACGGATTAGAAAAAATGCCAAAAGATGTTAAAAATGAGTTGATGAAGCTATAATTTATTGATAATAATTATTAAAAAGCCTTGAAAAAGAATTACTTTTACCTTAGTATTAAATTCATAAAAGCGAATATGGGGAGGCTATAATGGATATTTTAGAAATTTATAAAGCTTTATCAGACATAAATCGTATAAAAATTATTAATATTTTATTGGAAAAAGAACTGTGTGTTTGTGAAGTAGAAGCTGTTTTAGAGATGAATCAATCTAATGTTTCAAGACACCTTAATAAACTTAAGTATGCTGGTATTGTAAAGGGTAGAAAAGAGAGCCAGTGGGTATATTACTCAATGGATACTAGCTTTTTAGAAAAATATCCAAATTTAGTTAATCATTTAAAAAGTTCATTTAGCGAATACAATGAATTGGTTGAAGATTTAGTTACATTAAGAGAGTTAACAAAGGAAGGTTCTATTTGTACTTAGATTGTATTATTAATAGTAATACAATTTTTTTTCAAGAATTATATTCATAAATACGAATATACACATATGGGGGGTAAAAATGAAAGAAAGTAAAGGAATCAATTTTTTTGAGAGATATTTAACTGTTTGGGTAGCATTATGTATGGTAATAGGTATTGTAATTGGAAAGTACTTTTCTTTTATTCCTAATTTTTTAGCTAGATTTGAATATGCTAATGTTTCAATACCTATTGCTTTTTTGATCTGGATAATGATTTATCCTATGATGATGAAAGTTGATTTTGAAAGTATTAAGAATGTAGGTAAAGAACCAAAAGGGTTATTTCTAACATGGGTTGTTAACTGGTTAATTAAACCTTTTACTATGTATGGGATAGCATCGCTCTTTTTCTTTGTAATATTTAAGAATTTTATTAGTGTAGAATTAGCTAAAAACTATCTTACTGGGGCTGTATTATTAGGCGCTGCTCCATGTACAGCGATGGTATTTGTTTGGAGTCATTTAACAGATGGTAATCCTGCATATACAGTAGTACAAGTAGCAACTAATGATATAATAATATTATTTGCTTTTACTCCAATTGTAGCTTTTTTACTTGGAGTTAGTGGGATAGAAGTACCTTGGGATACTTTGTTTTTATCAGTAACTTTATTTGTAGTTATTCCACTAACAGCAGGTATATATACAAGGAAAAGTGTTATAAAGAAAAAAGGTATAGAGTATTTTACTAATGAATTTTTACCAAAGTTTGATAATATTACAATAGCCGGATTACTATTAACACTTATTATTATTTTCTCTTTTCAAGGACAAGTTATACTACAAAACCCATTACATATTTTATTAATTGCAATACCTTTAATCTTACAAACAATTTTAATATTTACAATTGCATATAGCGGGGCTAAATTACTAGGACTATCTCATGATGTAGCTGCTCCAGCTGGTATGATTGGAGCATCAAACTTTTTTGAATTGGCTGTTGCTGTAGCAATTGCTTTGTTTGGACCATCATCTCCAGTAGCACTAGCAACCATAGTAGGGGTTTTAGTTGAAGTTCCAGTTATGCTAGCATTAGTGAAGTTTGCAAATAATACAGTTGGTTGGTTTGATCATAAGAAATCTCAAGGAATAGGTGTACATTACTAACATTAAGCGAATCATTATTAATAGCTCTTCTCCAGTTTAGCCTTAGGCATCTCCTTTACATAAAAGTGATTATCCCTTATAGTGAAAAGGTATTAGAAAAATTGGAGGTAAGTTAATGAATTTAGAAACAAAAGCAGTAGAATTAGCAGAAGCTATTAAGGATAGTGAAGAATATAAAGAGCTTAGAAGTGCAGAAGCACAACTTAAGCTAGATCCAAAGGCTATGGATTTATTAGAAGAAATTCAAACAAGTCAACAAGAAGTCATGGTAGCACAGCAAAATGGCCAACAAATTGATCAAGAAACAATTCAAAAGCTACAAAATTTAGAATCTCAAATGCAACTTAATCTTACTATAAAAAAGGTTATGGAAAAAAGACAAGCTTTTGAAGAAGTAATGAAAAATGTAAATCAAACTATATCTCAAAAATTGAGTGAGTAATAAATTACCCTCACACCTAGGTGTGAGGGCTTTTGTTATTTTTTGGCTATTATTCTTTCAAGCTCTTTTATGCGGTTCTGTTGTTGCGTTAGATCTATATCTTTTTGACTGTTTGCTAACTCATTAGAAGTATAAATGGACATTTTGAGTAAAAGTAATTCTTTCTTAAGATCCTCAATATGTTCACTTTCATTTTCTTTGATTTTTTTAAAACTTAGATAGTTAGTATAGGAGTCCCTAAAGTGGTGTATTTTCTTATCTTTTATATAAATAACTTCTTTGCCTAAAGTTTTAGCAAAATATCTATCATGTGAAACAAAAATAATTGACCCAGGATATTCTTTAAGAGATTTTTCAAGAACTTCTCTTTTTCTAATATCTAAGTGGTTTGTCGGCTCATCTAAAATTAACAAGTTAAAATCACCAACTAAAAGCTTAGTAATAGCCACTAGCATCCTCTCACCAATACTCAACTTATTTACAGGCTTTGTAGCTTTTTCTGCATAAATATGGAGTCTTGACAACAAATATCTAGCTTGATTTATTTTGATATCGTTTATACCAACTAACTGGTCTATAGCGTTTTTATCAAAATTTAAGTTCGTTAATTCTTGATCGAGGTAAGCTGGTTTAATACTTTGGCCTAGTTTTACAATTCCTTGATCGGGTTTTTCTATGCCAAGAAGCATCTTAATGAAAGTTGTTTTTCCACTACCATTTTCACCAACTAAAGCAATCTTATTTCCTGTTTTAATGTTTAAACTAGTATTTAAAAAGATAACTTGCTCATTATACTTTTTTGACATATTTTCAACTGTAATCAAGTCTGAACCTATGGGTAAATTATTATCAAAACTCAATCTTATTCTATGTTTATCACTATAATAATCAACCATATCTTCTTGAATTTTTTCAATGGTCCTTTCCTTAGACTTAATTATTCTAGCTTGTTTTGCACTTTTAGTTCTCATATGGTGTTTGACTTCTCTTCTTAAATCATTACCATCTTTATCCTTAGTTCTTTGACCTTTTGCAAACCATGATTGTCTGTTATATATTTCACTTTTTAGTGAGTCTATTTTGTTTTTTTGCTTTTTATGTATAGCTCTTTGGGTTATTATATATTGATCTTTTTCTTTCTTATAAAATGAGTAATTACCAGCAAAGTGCATACTAGTTTTGTTATCTATTTCAACTATTTCATCACAAACCTTGTCTAAAAGATCTCTATCGTGAGAAACAATAATAACAGATCCACTAAAATTTAATATAAAGTTATGTAACCATTCCAAACCTTTATAGTCCATGTGATTTGATGGTTCATCTAGTAACAAAACATTAGGATTTCTTAAAAGAAGTTTTGCTAACTCTAGTCTAGTCTTTTCGCCTCCACTTAGATTAGCTATCTTTTTATTGTAATATGATTTGTCCCAAGATATCGCTCTTAGAGCTTTATCGATTTTATGTTCGTATTGATAGCCACCCATTTCTTGGAACTTATTTAAAAGTTCATAGTATCTAATTAGATTAACTTCATCTTTATTTTTGCTTATTATTTGTTCATACTTTTTAATTTCTTGTTCACAATTTAAAATGTTATTAAAAACAGATCTAAGCTCATCATAAACAGTCTCTTTTTTAAAAAGTGGATATTGGTTAAGTTTTGATAACTTTATTTTTTTATCTACAATAATATTGCCCGAAAAAGGAGTTAACTCTTTTTGTATTAGTTTTAGTATAGTAGATTTTCCACTTCCATTATCTCCAATCAGTCCTAATGTTTTACCATTTTGAACTTCAAATGAAATGTTTTCAAAAATTAGTTTATCTCTAAAATAGTGTGTTACATTGTCCAACTTTATTATTGACATATTATTTCACTCCTAAAATAAAAATCACCAGAGAATATAAGCATCCCTAGTGTTATAAGTGAAATATGAGAAAATATTTAAAAGGGTAAATCAATTTCCTGACATTGTCAGAAATGCTTATATTCTAATTAAAATTTATAGAATTAAGCATGATTGATCATCCCGTTAATACCTCCTTGTTTTTATCAAGATTATATTATCATAGCTTTTGTCTTGATTCAAGGATATGATAATATATTATAAATAGAAATTTTAATATAGAGGTAGGTAATAATGGTTATTAGAGAACTAAAATATGATGATTTAGAATCATTACTAGAGCTTTTTACACAATCAATGACTCATGCATTTCTAGATGAAGGACTAGTAAGTTTACGTGATGATATTATAAATGAAATTATTAAAAAATATCAATCAGCTCACAAATACTTAAATGAACATGATAAATGTAAAATATTTTTAATTGCAATAATTAATAATGAAGTAGTAGGGTCTATAGAATATAGAGACCTTGATAAAGAGATAACAGATAATATTAAAGTTAATGAGGATATTAAAGAGTTAGGTACAATATATATAAAACCAAACTATCAGGGCAAAAGAGTTGCTTCAAGTTTAATAAGTGAGATGATTAAAAGATTAATACAACAAGGAATAGACCAATTTATTATTGAATGCGGATTTAAAACAGCACAAAAAGTGTGGCTTCATAAGTTTGGAAAACCCTATAAAATTGTTAAAGATTATTGGTCAAGTGGATCAGATCATTATATTTGGTGGGTAAAAAATATCAAGAGATATATTCACTAATATCTTTTAAAACACTTTTTAAAGAGTTTACAAATTTTATGTTATCTGTTCTAGTTCTCTTTTTACTTTTTGAACCAAATGAGCGTTTTTGCTTTCTCATTTTTGCAGCTATATATCTATGATGAAGTAAAGTATCAATGTTTGAATCATCAATTAAGAGACCTCTTGGAGTAATGACTTTAACGTTTTTTGGAATAATCATAGCTGCTAAACCATAATCTTGACTAATAACTATATCACCTTCAGAAACTTTGTTTACTATATAAAAATCAGCACTTTCTTTAATGGGGTCAACACTTATGACTTTTGCATAATCACTACTAATAACGTGATTTATACTCTTAACTATAGTTACTGGTATTTTATTCATTCTTGCTATATCCATAGTCAAATCAATAACAGGACAACTGTCTCCATCAATTATAATTTGCATTCATATCACCTATTATAAATCTTAAGATTAAATCTTAATTATTATCCTTTCTTAATAAACTTTTGTTCAATTAGAGATTGTAAAAGAAAATAATGCTCTTATATTTACTATTTTAACATGAAGTACTTGTTTAAAGAATAGTGATGGATTATCATGATTCTATGCTTATTTGTGAAAATATTCCTTAAATATCTTTAAAATGTATTTATATTTATCTAAAATGTAGTTTATTATGATTATTTATTGTTTTAAGAAATAAAAATACTGTAATAAATAGTTGTAATGTCGATATAATTAATAGTAGTGTAGAAGATTATGAGATCAATACGGGGTATAACAATAATCCTTGAAGGAGTATAAAATGTTAAAAGATGAAGTATTTGCAAAGAAGCATAAAAATAGGAATATAATAATTGTAGTTTTTTTTGGAGTAGCTCTCTTAATAACGTCATTTTTTATGAATGTTGTTTACATTGGTTTATTAGGTTTGATATATATTATAGCATCTAGTTTATTGTATAATCCTAAATTAATATTAGGTTTTACTACATTATCATCTATTGCAGTATTAAACTCATTGTATCATAGTACTAACAGAGTTAGTGTTGCAAATATTGTTTCATCATTATTAGTCTATTATATTATAGCAGTGGCTTTGGCTCAAAATATTAGATATAAACAAAAAAACAAAGAAAAACTTAAAGATAAAAATGATGAATTATATAGAGTAAAAATAGAACTGGAAACAATATTTCAAAATACACAGGATAATATGTTTTTAGTAGAAGTAAGTCATAATAATAATTTTAAATACGTAAGGAATAATACTTCTCATCAAAAATCTACAGGTATAGAGTTAAAGGATATTAAAGACAAAAAGCCAAGGGATCTTTTTGGTGAAAAGTTTGGAAAAGAGGTTGAGAGCAAATTTATAAAAGTTGTCAACTCAAAAAGTAAACTTACTTTTGAAGAAGAATTGACTTTGCCTACTGGAAATAAAATATGGAGAATTATGCTTAACCCAGTATTAGTTGATGGAGAAGTAACTCATATTGTTGGATCAAGACAAGATATTACAAAGCAAAAAGAAGAAAACTATGAGTTAATAGAAAGTAGAGAAAGACTTAGAAATATTATTGAAACAACCCAGGATGGTTTTTGGATTATAGGAGACAATCAAAAATTTATTGATGTAAATGAAGCATATTGTAAAATGACTGGTTACAGTCGAGAAGAGTTATTAAGTTTACAAATTTCTGACCTTGAATATATGGAGTCTATTGAAGATACAAAAAGAAGAACTAAAGAAATTATTGAACAAGGCCATCAAATATTTGAAACTAAGCATATAAAGAAAAATGGAGAAGTCTTTGATGTTGAGGTATCTGTTTCTTGTTTAACAAGAGAACCTGTTGAAATGCTTTGTTTTTGCAGAGATATAACTGCTAGAAACCAAGATAAGAAAAATCTTTTAGAAATGAAAGAAAGAGTGCAAAACATAATAAATGGAGCAAATGTAGGTACATGGGAATGGCATGTTGAAACTGGAAAAACAATTTTTAATGATAAATGGGCAGATATTATTGGGTATAAATTAAATGAACTTCATCCTACAAATATAAATACCTGGAAAAAATTAACTCATCCTGACGATTTGATCCTTGCAGAAAGTCAACTTAAGAAGGTTATGAATAAAGAACAAGAATATTATGATATAGAAATAAGAATGAAACATAAGAATGGCAAATGGATTTGGATAAATGATAGGGGTAAGGTTACAAAATGGTCTGAAGACGGAAAACCTATAGTTTTAAGTGGAACACATTTTGATATAACAGATAGAAAAAAAGCAGAAGAAAAACAAAGAGAATATCATAGTTTAATACAATATATTCTAAAATACAATACTTCTGGGGTAGCTGTACATGATAAAGATATGAACTATATGTATGTGAGTGAAAGGTATTTAGATAGATATGGTGTAAAAGAAAAAGAAATAATTGGAAAGAATCATTATGAGGTGTTTCCTGACTTACCAGATAAATGGAAGAAAGTCCATAAGAGATCACTCAATGGAGAAATTATCAGCAAAGATGAAGATATTTTTTACCGTGAAGATGGTAGTATTGATTGGACAAAATGGGAAACTAGGCCTTGGTATAATAAAGATGGTAACATCGGTGGAATTATTGTCTATACGGAAGTAATAACAGAACAAAAAGAGTTAGAAGCTCAAATATATAATGAAAGAGAACAGTTTAAAACGACTCTTTTATCTGTAGGAGATGCAATTATCTCCACAGATAAAAATGGTATTATTACTGTAATGAATAAAGTAGCAGAAGACCTTACAGAATGGAACTTAGAAGAAGCAAGAGGAAAACCTTTAGAAGAGGTATTAGTTATTATTAATGAGTTTACTAGAGAGACATGTGAAAATCCAGCCAGAAAAGCACTAGAGGCAGATGAAATCGTTGAAATGGCAAACCATACAATTCTAATTACTAAAAATGGCCAAGAAATCCCAATTGAAGATAGTGCAGCACCAATTAAAGATAGAGACGGAAAAATAACTGGAGCAGTTATCGTATTTAGAGATTTTAGTGAAAAAAGAGAAAAACAAAGAGAAATTGAATTTTTAAGCTATCATGACCATCTTACTGGTCTCTTTAATAGAAGATTTATGGAGAAGTCAATAAATGAGTTAGATACTGTTGAAAATCTTCCAATTTCACTGATAATAGTGGATGTAAATGGGCTAAAGTTGACAAATGACGCGTATGGTCATGAAATGGGAGATAACTTATTAATTGAAGTAGGTCATATTTTAAACGATTCTTGTCGAGATAAGGATATAGTTTGTAGGGTTGGTGGAGATGAGTTTGTAGTAATTTTACCAAATACAACTATAGAGGAAACTAGTAAAACAATAGATAAGATAGCAAAAAAATCAATGAATGCTTCATTGGGTTCTGTTATTATTTCATTAGCAATAGGTAGTGCATCAAAAGAGAATATAAATACGGATATTTTTGAAGTTTATAGAGAAGCAGATAATGAAATGTATAAGAATAAAATTAAATACGGTAAAACAATGCGATCTAAAACAATAGAAAAAGTACTAATTGATATAAATAATAAGTATGATCACGAACAAATTCACACAGAAAGAGTATCACAGTATTGTGCAAAAATTGCTAAAGCAATGAAACTCAGTAATAAAGAGATCGAGGATGCTAGAGCTGCAGGAGCATTACATGATATAGGTAAAATAGTGGTATCTCCAGAACTACTGAAGAAGCAACAAAAATTGACAAATGATGAATGGGAAGAAATTAAAAAACATCCTATTATTAGCTATCAACTATTAAAAAGTGTTGATGAGTATACACATCTAGCAGAAGCAGTATTATATCATCACGAAAAGCTTGATGGATCTGGTTACCCTGAAAATTTATATGGGGATAATATTCCTCTATTATCAAAAATAATTTCTGTAGCAGATGCATATGAAGCTATGACTTCAAGAAGGCCTTATCAAAAACCAAAAAATAAAGAAGAAGCTATTAATGAATTATTAAAACACTCTGGAACACAATTTGATGAAGAAATTGTAGATGTTTTTGTTAATGTAGTCTTGTAATTAATTGAATAAATCAACAAAGCTAGCTACAGTGAGATATATAATTGTAGCTAGCTTCTTACCTTAGTCATTAAATCTATTAATTTTATATGTCATTGATCTTTTTCTCATAAACTTTTAAGCGATGACGTTTTTTACCTTGTAAACGAGGTTCTGTAGTAAAAATTTCTTTATATCCTAAAGATGTCCAAAACTTTATAGAAGGGATATTTTCTTCAATAATTACAAGTCTTAGTTTATGCATGCCACGTGATAGTGAAATTTCTCTCAGATAACTTTCAATTTTCCTACCTAATCCCATTCTTCTATACTTAGGATCTATTAGCATAAATCCTATTATGGCTGTAGTTTGATCTGGATAACCATCCACTATATCAGCAATAGCTATAAGATCATTGTTATCGCCATAAAAACCGATTACTCTTTTATCATCACTACTGCATCCTGGTGGAAGATCATCTAATAAATCATGACAGTCTTTTGGCATTTCACCAAGAGTCATATCAAAGAAATCACCACACTTTTGATATAGATTAATAATATCTTTTCTGTTTCTATTAGTAAGTAATTTGGTATTAAGAAAATCCATACAATTCACTCCATTTTAAGAATATATATATTTTAGCAGTTAAAGATAAAGAACTAAACTGATTTTGTTTAGATTAGTTAATTATTTTTTAAATTGATTAATTTTTGGTATAATAGTCATTAACATTTATTTTGAAGGAGTGATTTTCTTTTGGAACTAGAAAAAATATATGAAATGTTTGATGAGGATTCAAGACTATCTAAAACACAAGCAAATACAGTAGAGTTTATAACTACTATTAATTATATTGATAAGCATCTAAAAAAAGAAGATAAAATTTTAGATATTGGAGCAGGAACTGGTGCATATAGTATTCACTATGCTAATAAGGGCTATGATGTAACCGCAGTTGAGCCAGTCAAGAAAAACCTTGATATTCTAAAAAGTAAAATAACAAGTGATATGAATATAGAAGCTAAGTTAGGTAATGCACTTGACTTAAGTGAGTATGAAGATAATGTATTTGATTTAATTCTTTGCTTGGGACCTCTTTATCACTTACATTCTAAAGAAGAACAAATTAGGTGTATTAATGAGTTAAAGAGGGTATGTAAAGATGATGGGGTAATATTTATAGCATATATTTCAAATGATATGGTAATTGTTACAGAGTCCTTTAGATATAATAGCAACTTTTTGTTAAGTGATCACTATAATCATGAAACATTTAAAGTAAATGACAATCCATTTGTTTTCTTTACTGTTGAAAGTTTTAGAAGCTTAATGAAAGAAACATCTTTAGAAAAGATAACTGAGTTTGCTGCAGAAGGCTTATCAGAACTACTTCATGAGGAGATAAATAGACTTCCTGAAGAACAGTTTGAAGAATGGTTGAGATATCATAAATATGTTTGTGAAAAAGAACACATGTTAGGATATAGTAATCATATAGTGTTTATAGCAAAAAATAAAAACTAGGGGTAATAAAATGCAATACATAACTTTAGGAAAAACGGGTATTAAAGCTTCAAGATTTGGTCTAGGGTGTATGAGATTTACTGAAGATGAGCAAAATGCAATTAATATGACTAGATATGCTTTAGATAATGGTGTTAACTATTTAGATACAGGATATTTTTATAAAAATAGTGAAGAAATATTAGGAAAAGCCCTGAAAGATGGATATAGAGATAAAGCTATCTTAGTAACAAAATGTCCTATGCAATATGTAAAAAAAGAAAGCGACTTTGAAAGACTTTTAGATGAGCAGCTAAAAAGACTAGATACAGATTATTTAGATTTTTATCTCTTACATAATGTAGATGTTTCACATTGGGAAATAGCAAAACAGTTTGATGGTTTATCTTTTTTAGATAAAATGATACAAAAGGGTAAGATACTTCATAAGGGATGTTCTATTCATGGTTCTTATAATCATTTAAAAACTGTTTTAGATTCATTTGACTGGGAATTGATTACAATGCAATTAGGAATTTTGGATAAAGAGAATCAAGCTGGAGTAAAAGGATTAGAAGAAATAGCTAAAAAAGGAATTGCAGCTACTATTATGAGTCCTCTACGTGGTGGCAATTTATTGAAGTTTGCACCGAAGGAAGTATATGAATTAATAAATAACTTTCCAGTAAAAAGATCATTAGCTGAATGGGGATTTAGATTTTTATATGATAAAGAAGAAGTTTCAGTTGTTTTAAGTGGTGTAAAAACTATGAAGCAGCTAAAAGAAAATATTGATATATTTAATAATTCAGACATTAATGTGATGAGTGATGCTGAAAAAGAACTGATTGAAGATATAAGGGAAGCTTTTTTTGAAAAATATGCAGTTTCTTGTACTAATTGTAACTACTGCATGCCATGTCCTGTGGGTGTAAACATCCCAAAAACATTTAATTATTATAATTTAAAAGAAATGACAAATCACTGGTCAGATGCCATGCTTTATAAAAAAGAACTTATTAATACCAATACTGATGCTAGTCAATGTATTGAATGTGGTCAATGTGAACCGAAATGCCCACAGTCAATAGAAATTATTAAAAAACTAAAAGAAGCTCATAAAACTTTAACAAAATAAAGATAATGAAGGTAGTTATTAAATTATTAAATATTTTATGCTTAATATTAACCAAATTTTAATAATTACCTAACTTATTTCTTAATCACGTTGTCTATAATTAATTCAGAAAGTAATACAGACGAGGTGATTATGTATGATTTATTTATATTTAGGGCTTGCATTCATAACTTTTAATCTTGGAATAGTAATAAGAAGTAAAAAGAAAAATTGTAATTTAGGAAAATCTAACTTCAAAATCTCTAACTTACTTGATACGGAAAAGTTTGATTTTGAAGAGTATCGTTATGTAATAGGGGACATTTTATATCTCTTAACTGCAATATTGATTTTTATTGCAGCCCTTGGTTCTTTTTTAGTTATACCAAGTGTATTAATAATTATATTTGGAATGCTAGTTTTAGCAGGTCTATACAAGGTTATGAGATTATATTATTGTAAAAATATCTAGTAATAGTTAGACATTTTTGTCTTGAAAATGTCTAACTATTTTTTGTCGCATTTTAAGCATTGACCAATTAGGATTATACTTATCTAAAGT
>CAZCFQ010000030.1:0-19277 GCA_964497955.1 uncultured Clostridiaceae bacterium | reverse complement strand
AGTGAAACTGATGAAATTTTACCATTATTGCTTTCACTAAAAGTTAAATTTATTATAAGACCAGCTAAAACAGCAGGGACATTCGCTTTAAAAATTATATTTCTTAATGGTTCTAATGGTAGATCTAAAGAACCATACCTTGCTACTAGAGTGTTATTTTCTTTTAATATTTCTAATTCCCCCATTCCATAATGCTTATATACTCCTAAGTATTTAGAAAATTCTTCTAAGCACTTATTCCTTTTTCCATTTTCATCATCTTTTTTAATTTTCTCTTCCAGTTGTCTTCTTTCTTTTAGAATACTTTTTTTCGCAAATTCCAATTAATCGGTTCTAAATCTAGTAACTTATCATAAATACTATAAGATATTGCTTCTGTTAAAGTACATAGTTTATTGCATAAAACTACTACTCCCATCTCTTCTTTAGGCATGAAAGAAATCAAAGATTGACACCCTAATGTAGAACCTCCATGATGTATCATTAAGTTATTTCTGTAATAATCAATAAACCAACCAAGTCCATATGATTGATAAGCAAACTCTTTCTTTTCAGTTGGCCTTTTAATAATTTGAGGTTTATAAATTTCATTAATAACATCTGTGGAAATCAATTAATTATTATCAATTCTACCTATATTCAAGTGAAACCTCAATCACCTAATCATATCTTTAAGATTAGAATTAATACTCCCTGCTGGAGCTGTAGCTGAAATGATCACTTCATAATTTAGAAGTTGATTTCGTAAAGCAGCCCTCATAAAATCACTCCTATTGCTATAAAAACCATTTTCTATTAAACAATCAACTTTAGCTAATTCTACTGTATTGAAATTACATGTTATTTTCTCTTGAGTTTTAGCCATTCGGATTACTCTTTTCTTATTATTTCCTAACTATGATAAATGTTTGATAGTATTCTTATAGCAAAAAAGCCATATCCAATGCAAATGAATATGGCAAACTACTATATTTTGAGCACTTTTAACTAAAAGCTATATTAATATAATTAATAGTGGAAAGCTATTAGTAGTGCTATTTTGATTAGATCTAAAAGATTTTTCAAACACGTAATTACATATACCCTCCAAGCAAAACATCTTTAATAAAAACTTCTACTATATGAGGATCAAAACGACTTCCAGAATACTTCTCAAGTTCATCTATAGCCTCTATTACTTCAATTTCTTCTTTGTATGAGTTTTCACTAACCATAATATCATATGCATTTACTACAGCAATTATTCTAGCTTCTAAAGGTATTTGTTCTTCTTTTAAACCGCGAGGATAACCCTTACCATCCCATCTTTCATGATGACTTAAAACTCCCTCTGCAATACTTGAAAAATCATTAATTGTAGAAAGCATTCTATAGCCAATAGAAGGATGTTTTTCCATTTCTTTGTACTCTTGTTTAGTAAGTCTTCCCTTCTTTTCTAAAATTTCAGTAGGAATAGCTATCTTGCCAATATCATGTAATAATCCTAAATTTGCAATATCATCAACTTTATTTTGAGATAGTTGTAATGCCTTTGCAGTCTCTATTGCCAACTCCATAACTCTTTCTGAGTGTCTTTTTTCTCTAGGACTTTTCTCATATAGTGACTTTACAATAGTTTGTATTGTCATTCCATGAGAACTCTGACTTTCTCTTAGTTTTTGATTATACATATGTTCCTCAGCACGCTTGAAAACACTTTCTAAACTCATAGTATTGTCTGTCTTAGTTTCATATCCTATTGCTATGGATAATTTCGCCTTCTTATCTATAGATTTATTATATTGTTCAATCTCCTTCTGTATTCTATTAATAATCATTCCGGTATCTTTTGAAGATGTGTTTGGCATTAAAACTGTAAACTCATCCCCGCCCCATCTAGCAATTATATCTTCTGACCTTAGACTAAATCTAAATATATCAGCAGTTTTCTTTAATAAGTTGTCACCCTCTTTATGACCAAAAGCATCATTAGCTAGCTTTAGTCCGTTTAGATCTGCAATTATAAGAGTTAGTGGATAGCTTCTTGTAGTGTCTAACCTTTTCATTTCTTCTTCAAAAAATCTTCTATTATATAAACCCGTTAACTCATCATGGAAGCTAAGATATTTTATTTTTTCTTGACTTTTTTTCTTATCTGTAACATCTCTAAATATTATTACAACTCCTGTCATTTTTTCTTTCTCATCTTTAATTGGAGCAGCACTAGCTTCTATAGATATTTCTTTGCCATCCTTTGAGACTAAAACAATATTATCAATAGTGTTTAGTCTTCTTTTGTTTTCTACTACTTTATTTGCTAAGTTAATACTTTCTTTTTTTGTTATCTCATCAACAATACAAAAGACTTCTTCTATTTTCTTTCCTATTGCATCATCTTGTTGCCATCCCGTTAAGTCTTCAGCTACAGGATTAAGAATCAAAATATTACCTTTTGAATCAGTCGAAATTACACCTTCACCTAAAGATAATAGAGTAGTTTTAAGTTGTTCTTTTTCTCTAAAGATAGTGTGTTCCATTTCTTTTCTATCTGTGACATCTTGTATCGTGCCAACAGATTGGATAGGTAAACCTTCTATGTCATATTCTGTTCTACATTCTTCATGTACCCACTTAACTCTTCCATCATCCATTAAAAGCCGGTGATCAATTCTATATGGTTTCATATTGGCTATACCATTTCTCCAAGCTTGATCAACTTTAGACCGATCCTCTGGATGTATTGCCTTGATAAACAAGTCATAAGATGGTTCAAAATGGTCTGAATCAACTTCAAAAATATCATATATAGTCTTACTCCACTCAAGCTTATTCTCTTTATGATAGTAATCCCATCTACCTAAATTAGCTATTTTATAAGCTTCTTCTAAGTTTTCTTCAAGAATTTTTTTATCAGTAATATCTACTGCCGAAGCTGCTAAACACTCAGGATTCCCTTGTATGTCTTTCAATAAAAGACCGCTCATAAGCATAGGGAACTCTTTGCCATTTTTATGAACATGCCAAACTTCTTGCATATCAAAATATCCATTGTTTTGAATCTCTTCTAATAATAATTCTACTTTTTCTTTTTGAAGCTCTGAGTGAAATATTGATATTGATTCTCCAATAAGTTCTTCTGAGTTATATCCATGTATTTTCGCAAAAAAATTGTTAACGTAAATTAATTTTCCATCAAGGTCAGCCATAGCTTTACCATACACTGCGTTGTCAGCTATAGCTTTAAATCTCTCTAACTCTTGCCCCAGCTCTTTCTGTTTTTTTATAGCCCAACCACTTTGCATAAGCAAAGTTAGTTGTTGAACATCTAATCCAGTATAAGCAGATTCTTTGTTAGCTACTCCTACAACAGCAATAATTTCTCCATCTTCGAATATAGGTATAGACATGAAATTTAATAACTTCACATGCCCTTCAGGATAACCTTTTTTAAATTGATTTGGAGCTTCAAAATCATTAACTACAATAGACTTTCTCTGACGTACTACTTCTCCCCACAATCCTGTTTTATCTAGCTCATATACTGTCTGTTTATCCATAACTTTGCAATCGTCCATTACAGTATTAGTCCAACTATTTAAATTGAATTGTTCTATTTCTTCATTATATAAATATATATATCCATATTCACTATTAGTTATATCAAGTGCACGATGTAATATATCATCAAGAAATCTTTGCTCATCTAGGTATTTATCCTTATAAACATCTAATAATACTCCTAGTCTACTAAGTTCTGTTTCAAGTAAAATTTTTTGATTCTCTAGCTTCTTTTTATCAGTAATCTCTTCAACAAGAGTAACAAAGTAGCCACTTTTGGGTTGGTAGGCATATATTCTATACCATTTATTTGTAGCTTGAAATTTTTGCTCAAATTCAAGACTCTTTCCTCTAAAAGCTACCTCAGAATAGGCTTTAATCCAATCAAATTGATCTTCTTTTATATTAGGATGTACTTGAGTAACTTTTTTACCAATAATTTCTTTAGCCTTTAATCCTGTGTATTCCTCAAAAGCTGAATTTATTTCTACAAAGATATAGTTACATGGACTATCTTTTTCATCTTTAATGAACTCATGTAAAGCATATCCTAGTGGCATGTTTTCAATGATCTGCTTTAGATTTATTTCATTCATAGATCCTACCTCCCTCTATTTTATAGATTTAAGCGTCTTAATAATACAATATATATATATTTTCTATAATAATTGTATTGTATTTTTTTACACTTTAGTCTATAAACAATCGCATTAAATCGCTTGTATTATATCATAAATAACTGATTTGTTCTTTTAATTTTAATATATTCTAATCAAACCACATAAAACTATTTACTACTAGTTCATCATAGATTAATCCTTACCCTATTATAATATTTAATAATCCTGTAACGTGAAAAATGATGTTAAACAATATAGTAATAACATCATTTCTAATAAATCTAAACACGTCTTTATAATTTATAAAAAGAAAACTATTGAATTCTACTTTGTCGATCAAAATACAATTAAACAAAATCTAGTTTCAAGAATCAACTACTTTTTTTAGACATTAGTACTTCTTCAATGAATACTTTCACTATGTGAGGATCAAACTTAGTATTAGAACCTTTCTTCATTTCTATAATAGCATCTTCTTTGCTCAGTTTAGCTTTATTAAATCTAGCTTCTGTCATAGCATCATAAGCATCCGCAATTGCTATAATTCTTGCTTCTAATGGTATTTCATTTTCCTTTAAGCCATTTGGATATCCTTTACCATCCCACCTCTCATGATGACTCAAAACTCCTTGTGCAATGTTTGAGAACTCATTAATTGCAGTCATCATTCTGTAACCAACTGATGGATGTTTTTTAATCTCTTCATACTCTGCTAATGTTAATCTTTCTTTTTTTTCAAGTATTTCACTTGAAACAGTGATTTTACCTATGTCATGAAAGTATGCAAGTGTAGAAATATCGTCTACTTTGTTTTGTGATAATTTCATTGCCTTTGCTATCTTTGTTGCCATCTCTTGGACATTTTGTGAATGACGTCTTTCTCTTGGGCTCTTCTCAAAAAGTGTGTATATTATAGTCTTAATGGTTAATCCACGAACACTCTGGCTTTCACTTATTTTTCTTTTATACATGTATTCTTCTGCTATTTTGAAGATGTTATTTAAACTAGTTGATCTATCTACTTTTGTTTCCCAACCAAATGCTACTGATAGAATAGCTTTGTCTTTTTTATCATTCTTCTTATCTATTTTATCATTTAATATTTTAATAATATTTTTTGCTTCTTCCGAGGTAGTCTTTGGCATTAAAATTGCAAACTCATCGCCACCCCATCTTGCTGCAATATGATTTTCTCTAATATTTAATCTTATGATATCTGCTGTTTCTTTCAACAACTTATCTCCTTCATAATGACCAAAAGCATCATTTGTTAATTTTAAACCATTAAGGTCTGCTAGTATAATTGTTAAAGGATAATTATTTGCAGAATCAAGCCTTATCATAGCCTCTTCAAAAAACCTTCTATTATATAAGCCTGTTAGCACATCATGAAAACTTAAATATTTAATTCTTTTTATTTGTCTTTGTTTTTGAGTCACATCTCTAAATACTAATACTACACCTATCATTTCATTTTGCATATTCTTGATGGGCGCAGCACTGTCTTCAATAATAAACATCTCATTTCTTTTTGAAGTTAGTACTGCATGACTATCTAGTTCGTGACCAATGCCAGTTTTTAATACTTTTAAAACTGGATCAATAATATCTATACTCGAGTTTTCATGAGAAAGCTTAAATACCTCTTTATAGTTTACACCTTTTGCTTCTTCTTCAGACCATCCTGTTAGTTGTGCACATACCTTGTTAATCATTTCTATTTTTTCATCTAATCCAATTACTATAACTGCATCACCTATAGATACTAATGTTGATAAATACTTATTCCTTGCAACCTCTAATTCTTCTCTATATTTAGCTCTTTCAATCATATTCCAAATACCACTCATCAATGCAGTGATCTGGTAGACATCATTGTCATCATATTTATTCTTTTTGTTAGCAAGACCAACAGCAGCAACAATTTGGGTATCTTCGAATATAGGAACTGTCATCAATCTTTTAACTTTCACGTCACTTTTTAGATATCCACTTTTTGAAGGGTTAATACTATTGAAATCATTAATAATTATAGGTTTTTTTTCTTTAATAGATTTACTCCATATGCTAGTCTCATCCAATTTAGTTACTATTTTTTCTTCAATCAAGCAACCTTGCTTAATCTTCTCTGAGCAAGAACTAAGTATGTATTCATCTTTATCTTCATTAACTAAAAAAATATATCCAAATTCACTACTAGTCATTTTAGTCATCTCATTGATTACATAATCTAACCAATCAGAGATAGAAGCATACTCTTTTCTCATAACGTTGAACATAATAGTATTTCTAAATAGGTTGTCTTTTAGCTGTGCAGTTTGTCTTCTAACTTCTTTTTTTACCATATAAAAAGAAATCATAAACAAAACTAAACTTATCAAAATCAACACACTAAAAAAATAAAATGCAATTCTCGTATAATCAGGTTCTACATCTAAAAGAAACGGGAACCACTTCATGTATAAAGTTTCATATGTACCATTTTCTGATACTATAGCAAGCCCTTCATTCAATAAGGCTAACAAATTTTTGTTACCTTCTTTTACAGCAAAACAAAATTTTTGCTCATAACCCTGGAGAGAGACTTTAGTTCTTTTAATACCATCATTATCCATTAATGCTACAGCTTCTACATTTTTAATTTCTAATTTGTTAATTAGTTTCTGGCCTACTAAACTTTGAGCAAGAACAGCATCATATTTTCCAGAGCTCAGAAGTTTAAATGCTTCTGAATAGGTATCTGCTAAGATCAGATTATCAGTAAAATCCATCTTCTCAGCATATTCTTGTGAATTATCACCTTTCATCACAATTATCTCTTTACCATACAAGTCTTCTTCAGATGATATTTCTTTGTAATTTTTCCTGACGAAAATGTTTCCTCTCATAACAATATATGGCACAGTAAAATCAAGGTATTGATCTCTTTTTTTGGAGTACCCAACAAGGGGCAAAATATCTAATTTACCCTCTTCTAATTCATTTTTTATTAAACTCCAATAGTCAATTTTGAACTCAACTTCAAAACCCATTTCATACGCTACCGCTTTCAAAAGATCAACAGAAAAACCATCCGCTTTACCGTCTCTAGTAACCGAGAAAGGAGGATAATCATATTCTGTAGCGCTTTTGTAAGTAATTATATCTTGTGGTATAGCTTTAACTATTTTTGAACTATTAGTAAAAATTAATATTATGAGTACAAAAGTTATGATTATTAATTTATTAATGCGTTTTCTGCTAATCAAGTTTATCCCCCTCTCTAATAAATATCGGTAATTCTTCAATTTTCTTAAATTTTATACGGGATCAATCTTGTATAAATATTAAATTAACAAGAAAACGTAGTCTACATTCAATTTGATTATATTTATTGCTACTATGGATATCCAACTTATGCATTAATTGAATTATTCATTGTTATTACCAGTTCTATTTTACCCTTTTCATAATTAACAATCTCTCTGAAATTTTTAGTATTACCGAATAATACTAAAAAGATGTTAGAAATGTAGATTCTAACATCTTTTAATATCTTAAATATTAGATTACTCACTAATCTAATTTGAAATAATATCTACTTAGTCTCAAAGATCTCTAAAGTCCCTTCTCTAGTTAGAGTATAAATATAATAATTATTATTTCCTATTATTACTTCTGCATCAGACAAATAATTATCTTCATCCAATCTTAATGCTTTTATTGGCTTGCTATTTAAGTTTAATAATAAGTTTCTAATATTCCTATCTCGATAATGACTCTTTTGAATAGAAAATAAGTATCTTTCTCCATCACTTGAGATTTTAGGACTAAACTCCATTTCACCTTGTGATATTGTATCCTCTATATCAATAATCATCTCATTACTCTTCATATCATATGCCTCTACACCACAAAATACATCACCTTCAAAAGCAACTATAATAAAGTCATTACTGATATCAAAATGGAAGATGTTACTTATTTGCTTTGATTCTTCATAGTTAAAATACTCTAAGTTTGTCTCAAAGAAGATTTTTGTATCCAAAAAAACTCTTAACAAACCCTCAGTATTTAAATAGACATAATACTTATCATTAAAGCCACTATGGAAACTATCTTCATTTAAATAGCTGTGTTTTTCTTTTAAAGCATCAAGATCTTTCATAGCCATGAGACTTCCATCATTGAACACTTTAGCGATATCGGTATTAACTTCTTTAATGACTTTAAAGTTATATATGTCAAATAATATCTGCTGCTTTTCTATATTTTGCAAAAGAACATACCTATAGTTATCAGAAAATTTCATACTGCTATTAGTTTCTATTGTATTAATTGTATTACCTTCGAAATCTATCATTACTAATTGGTCGATAGATTTAAAGATTAAAGTATTATTCTTCCCATACATAATATATGAGAGTTTTGAATCTATAGAAAACTCACTGATAATTTCTTTTCCCTTATAAATTTTATAACTATAATCCCCTTCAATGTCTACAAATTTTAATAAAGTTAAGTTCTTATCTAAACTATCAATAGATACAACTCCAGATACTCTTCTAAATCCACTAAAAAAACTTGTTTCTGTACTTGATATTTTATTAATATTTTCAGTTTGATTACTTACTAATGAACCTTTAGGAAAATACTGTTTTTCTGAAAATGCTTGATGATACAAAACAAGTGACAAAGATAAGACAACAACTACTAATGGAACAGTTATCATAATTGATCTCTTTTGTTTCTTATGACTTGTAGAAGATAATTTTAAAAATATATTTCTCATAACTTCATTTGGCACTTCTAACTCTTCATCAAAGTCTTTTTTATATTCCATTTTATAGCTTTTAAATATCTTAGTTAGGCTATTATCAATAAATGAATTCGGATTAATAAAAAAATGATATCTACTAATTTTGTCATAAAGGTTACTAACAATTTTTACAGTAATATTGTTTACATCAGCACTGGGTTTACTGCTTAACACAGAATAATATATTCTTGGCAAATAGTCATTTAATATATTACCAAAAAGATTTAATTCTCCTCTTTTTATTCTTAACAAAGTTTCTCTCAAGTAAGTACCTCCTTTGAAGACTTAACACATAATTAGTCTGTCTTTACTTTATTTTACTATTAGAATCACAAAATGTCTATGAAGTACTAACAAGTGTTTATTCAAAATTATTTTTATTAAGTATGAGATTGACTTTCCAAATGTTTATTTATAAGAATCATTTAATAAATCTATTTCAAAGTAAAAATGCATGGTTATCTAAATGAAAAACCATGCATTTATAGTAATTAAATCTATTTTATATTAATCAAAAATGTGATACCCATCAAAATATTCTCTTTTTAAATCTTTTGATTTAAAAATACCTATGGATGCTTTTGACTCAGAATCTATGACAAAAATCTGAGAAGTATCATATTCAGAACCAGATGATTGAATATACTTCAATTTATCTCCTTCTTCCAAAGAGATGCTTTCACCTAAAACATTATCTATACTTACATCTTTAAGAACAGTCACTTCTAAATCAGTTTTATATATTTCAGTTATTGGTTGGAACTGATAATCAATAAATGCTACTGTAGTTCTACCAAACCAGACATTATTAGGTAAATTATACAGTTTAAATGGTGCTTCAAAACCTGTAGAATCAATGTATATTGTTTCGAAATTTTTATCTTCTAAAATATCTACTAACTTACCAGGAACAGTTCCAAATAGCTTTAACATTCCATTCTCTATTTCATATAGAGAAGTAGTATAATCCATACTGGGACCATAGTTAATTACACAAACAAGATTCTTAACCTCTTCTACTAATCCAACATCTTGATATTTTAATGTAAAGAAGTATTCTTTCTCATCGTTCAAACTTAAATCCAGTGTGTAATCAGTATCTTCATTAATCAAGACTTCTTTTTTTGAGTCTAGATGTAGCAAAGCTTCCGAATCAGTACCTTCAAAAACCTTAACCGATTTGTTCGCTTTATATAGAGATAAACCCTTTGTTTGCATTTCAGTAGATTCTTGATATTTTGCTAAGTCTTTTGCATTCTCAATAGTAATATCTATAGAATGATAACCTGCTGTAGTAAATCGTAACTCAATATTAGAAACATTTACATACAAACCTTTTATGTAAGCTTTTGCTTTTACTTGTTTTTCTTTATCTTCTGTTAGTATTTTTTCAAGATTTATGCTTTGATACTCTTCTATATTCTCTAAAGTATCTTGATTTAATACAAGACTACCTATATATGGTATATCTATAAATTCACATCTACCAACTCCATCTGTAATCCATATAGCGGTTCTCTCTTCTTCAGAGCCTTCTTTTGAAACTGGAATAAAAACAATAGCATCTTTGCTGTGTGAGTATCTAATGATACCTTCCGCATTAATACCTTCACTAATATCAAAGCTAATATATCGATCTAATCCATTTGCTTCTAAAAAATTAATTGTTAATCCATTTACTTTATCTCCTACTTGTAAATCCTTAAAATCTAGAACTTGATTAAATGGAGAGTTATCTTTTTCTTCTTTAGCTAAAGTATCATACTCATTGTTATTATTATCTAATGTATTATTACCTATTGATATATCTACCCCTTTAAAGCTAGACATCATCTCACCTGGAATTAGTCCAGCGATTGAGTAACCGGTGAAATTAGCACTAAAATCTACCTTGCCCATAGGGTTTTCTAAAAAGAAATTGTATAAATCTTCTCCCAATTGATTAGAAACAGAATCATATTGTTCCTCTGTAAGATAGAACATACCTGACTTTGGTATTTCAATTTCAAGATCTTCATTTAAGTAATCAAAAGCACCATAAATGGTTTTTTCCACTCCTTCAAGATCAGTAATTCTAAAAATCACATCATCAATATAATCACTATATTCTAAAACACCTTCTATACTATAGTTGGCATCTACTTCTAAATAAAAATCGTCTTTTGTCTTACTAACTTCACTAATAAGGATGCCGTCAAGGTTATCTCCTTTTGACAAATCTTCTAAATAAACCTCCAAATTTTCGCTTTCATAAATATTTTCATCTTGAGATTGCTCATTTGAATGTTGTGTTTCTTCTTTACTATCCTCATTATTTACTCCTGTTCCAGACTCTATATCAGAAGCATTATCACTTTCACAACCTACAAATAGTAATACTATTAACAACAATAAAATACTTAAAAATTTACGCATAAACTTACACTCCTCCTACTTTATTTACTGCTAATTTTATAAATGTATTCTAACTAGTAATGAATCAGGAGTCAAGTGCACTAGAATGAAAATATATGTTAATTATTTCATAATAGTATATCATAGCTTTAAATTTAGGCTGAATGAATGATTACTATAGTGCAAAAAAATATTTGTAGATAATTGATATTAGTAAAGTAATTGGGAATGTAATACCAAAAAACCACATCTTCTTCTTGTTCTTAACTGCAGCATTTACTAACAAAACACTCTCATCTGAAAATACTGCAAAGAAGTAATCATATAAGGCACCTATCGCTAATACTGCTAATACATAATTAATAATACCAATATCTCTTAACAAGATTAGTGAAATAGTTAAAAATATAAGAAAGTATATAACTTTACTGTAAACACCGCTATATAACTTCTTTACATTTTTTAATACTCTTTTACTACCTAATAACCAGCCAAAGGTTTTAATTGAAAATAATAGAACAAACACTGCTGCTACAACTTCTTTAAGACTCATGACAATTCTCCTTAATTTTTAACTTTTTACTTATAAATAGTTCATAATTATATTACATTTAAACCTTGTATTTGTAAAGGTTATTTTGTACTATGTTAGTATGAATAGTAAAAAAAATTTAAGTGGTTTTGAAAAAAGAACATTGAAAAAAAGAAAATCTATCGAAGAAACTGTACTAGAATACTTATTGAAAGGAGATTTGAATTTTACAATGGATATTTTGGCAAAGGATGCTGGGGTATCTAAAGTAAGTATATATAACTATTATGATAGTAGAAAAAACCTTGTAGCTATTGTTTGGGAGAATTTTTTAGATAATCAGAATAAAAAACTAGATGCTATAGTTGAAAATGAAGAAAATTTTACAGATAAGTTAAAACTGTTTTTAGAGTACAAAGTTGAGTTTATTAAAAATAATAAATTAAGAGTTTGGTATGATTTAATCAACGAAAATGAAAAAATAGCTGAAAGCTGGCAGGCATGGCAAAAAGAAAGTTTTATAAAAATTAAGTATTTAATAGAAATGGCAAGTGATGAAAATCAGTTAAATAGTAATTATTCAACTGATTTAATAATTGATTACCTATCTTTAATTCAGACAGGATTACAATTTTCAAAATCAGTCCAAAAAAAGCTAAATAATTCTAAATATTTTTCTGATATGTTAGAACTAATTTGGTCCGATGTCATAAAAGAAAAATAAATAGTCTAGTTAGCCAAGCAACAAATGTATTTAAAAATGCATTCGTTGTTTTTTTATATTACCTTCAATATTTTATTTTAGTGACTAATTCAATAATCTTTAGCGGTATAATTTATTTAATTTATTAACGTAAAAAAGTATATTTTTATTGTTATAAACCTTTTTAAAGATTATTATTATAGAAAGGATAACTTTTAATAATATTTCAGGAGGTTCTCATGAATAGAAAGAAATTCACTATCTTACATTCTAATGATATGCATGGAGATTTTTTAGCAGAAGTTAGAGAAGGTGATGGAGAGTTAATTGGAGGTCTTGCGCTACTTTCAGGCTATTTAAACAAAGTAAGAGAAGAAGAGAAAAATGTCTTGTATGTTATATCAGGCGATATGATACAAGGATCTGTTATTGATGCAGAGTATAAAGGTATATCTACAATTGAAATAATGAACTATCTGTCACCCGATGTGGTTACTTTGGGAAATCATGAACTAGATTATGGGCTTCCTCACTTATTGTTTTTAGAAAAACTAGCTAACTTTCCTATTGTTAATACAAATCTATATATAAAAAAATATGGTAAACGTCTAATGAATCCTTATATAATTATTGAAAAAGATGGGTTTGATATACTTTTTACAGGAATAATTACTGAGAAAATTCTTGATGCTTTAGTTCAAGATAATCTTATAGGAACATTTATTACATTAGAAGATGCTGCAAAAGAGATAGGTAAAATTTGTAATGCATATAAGAATGATGATATTGACTTAACTATATCTTTAACACATATCGGACATGAATCTGATTTAGAGTTAGCAGCATTACTAGATCCTAAATGGGGTGTAGATATGATCATTGGAGGTCATTCTCATACAATTTTAGAACAACCAGCTTTAGTCAATAATATTTTAATAGCTCAAGCAGGCACAGGAACAGATCAGATTGGCCGCTTTGACATTGTTGTTGATGATGATACTAATTCAATTGTTGAATGGGAATGGCAACTAATTCCTATAACTACAGAAACAGCTTTGCCTGATGAAGAATTAAAAGAGTTTATACATTCATATAAACAGAAAGTAGACGAAAAATATAATCGAGTTATAACAAGGTTTAGTAGAAAATTGACTCATCCTTCAAGAATAACAGAATCAGAACTTGGCAACCTTGTAGCAGATGCTTTAGCTGAAATGACCCAAACAGATGTTATGTTTGCAGCGTCAGGTTCAATTCGCAAAAAAGAGTTAGGACCGCTTGTGACCCTTGGAAGCTTAACTTCTTGCTTCCCTTATGATGATAGCTTAATTGAATGTCAAATTACAGGAAAGCAACTTAAGCGTATCTTTAATCATCTGATGAGAGAAGAAAACTTAAATGGCGAAGGAGAATTTTACCAAGTTAATCGTGGAGTAAAGGCTATATACTCTAAAGAAAATAAGAACTTAGAAACTCTAAAAGTAGATTACTCTGATGTTTTAGATGATAATATATACTCAGTAGTTATGCAAAGTTATCATTTTAATAATGTTAAACCATATTTTAATTTAAGTATGGATGAGGTCAGTCAAATTTCTCCTCCAAAAACACTTGCCACCTCTACATTTCAAGTCTTAGAAGAATGGTTTCGGAATCATCCAAATGAGAGTCGCAATATTGAAGGAAGACTGATTTTCTCTTAAAAGCTATAGAAGTAGCATCTGGTTTTATCTTTAAAAAAACAAACCAACAGATTAATTAGAGTAGAATATTTCAAGATATGTTTAACTTGTTATTCTTATTATTCAGTAGTAGTATTTAAATGAGCACATATTTTAATAAGCTAAAGCATTCAGCTTTCAGTTAGAACTTACAAAGTAAGTGCTACAACACAGCAATTATTAATTTGCTAGAAAAGAGGGAAAATGAAAAAGAAAATTGTTATTGGTATGATTAGTCATGAAACAAATGTATTTTCTCCTATACCTACACCTTTGCAAGCTTGGAAAGATAGAGTTCTTGTCACTGGCGAAGCTTTAAAGAAAAAGTATAATGGAACTAAATCTGCACTTGGTGCTTTTATAGAGGCATCTGTAAAAAATGGATGGGAGGTAATCCCTTCAATTGCTGCAGGAGCAACACCATCTGCACCTACTGATGCTACTACCTATAAATACCTGAAAGATGTCTTAATCAACACAATTATGAAAAGTAATCCTGACGCTGTCTTACTATCACTACATGGAGCTATGAGAGCCGAAGGTGTGGATGATCCTGAAGGAGATATAGCTCAATCTGTACGAGAGATTATTGGGAAAAAACCCCTTTTACTAACTATGGATTTGCATGGAAATATCACGGAAAATATGTGTAATCAATGTGATGGTGTTTTTGCTTATGATACTAATCCTCATGTTGATGGTTACGAAAGAGCAATAGAAGCTACTCAGTGTTTAGAGAAAATATTTGCTAACGAAATAAAACCTATTAATGTATACACCCACAAACCTATGATGCCACCAACAATAAATATGAGAACAGCTGAAGGTCCTATGGTTGAATTGCATTCACTTGCTAAAGAGTTCGAAGCAAAAGAGGGCATTATTAATGTCTCTATTTTTAGCGGCTTCCCTTATGGAGATGTTTTACATGCTGGTCTGTCTATTGTCACAACAGCAGATAAAGCTTTTTTAGAATTAGCTAAAAATTGTTCAGATACAATTGCTAATAAAGCTTGGGAAATACGTAAGCAGTTTTTAAAAGACATTCCTAATGCTATTGAAGGTTTAAATCAGACGGAAATACTATTGAATAATAATCTGCCTGGACCAGTAATTTTAGCTGATGTCGCAGACAATCCTGGTGGCGGAGGATCAGGTGATACTACTGTATTATTAAGAGAATTAATTAAAAGGAACATACCAAAGTCTGCAGCAGCAATTATTTGGGATCCTGAAACAGTTCAAAAAGCTATTGAAGTTGGTGTAGGCAATATTGGGCACTTTTCAATTGGTGGAAAAGCAGAACCTTCTTATGGGAAACCCATTGATATAGAAGGAAAAGTTCGTGTTTTAAGTGATGGTCTTTTTATTGCAAGAGGGCCAGTAGGTCGTGGCATGGAGTGGAACATGGGTATTAGTGCTTTAATACAGGTAGGTCATGTAAAGATTGTTGTAAGTTCTATTAGAATAGCTTGTAATGATGCTGATATTTTTCGCAGTGTAGGAATTGATCCTATAAATGCTAATGTCCTATTAGTTAAGTCTCGTGGACATTTTAGAGCTTCTTTTGAACCCTTTGCTAGAGAAATTATTGAAATTGATGAACCAGGAGCTGCTAACCCTAGTTTGAGTCGATATGATTATAAAAATTTAAGTAGACCAATTTTTCCACTAGATACTTTTTAATCATTAAGCCTTACTATTCTTTCTATTTAATTATAAGCAGGTTATTTAGAATTTTAAGCTTTCTATTATTAATAAATCTCATTAAACTTTAGTGATTTAGAAGTTTCAATCATTAAAGTTTTTTGCTATTTTCTGATAATGTATTATATAATAAAAATCAGTATTGTTGATATAATATATTTATGTCATATTGAATTAACTAATTGAAAAAGTAATTGATTATATAAGATTTTTTACTAAAAGGTGATTAAATGAATACATATAAAACTTCAGAAATAGCAAATATGTTTGGTATACACCCAAACACTGTACGACTTTATGAAAAGCTAGAACTTATACCAAAAGCTAAGCGTCAAAAGAATGGATATAGAATATTTACTGATTTTCATATCAAGCAAATAGAACTTGCAAGGTTAATGTTAGAAATTGAAATATTGCAAAATGGACTTAGAAAGCAAGCCATTTCGATAATAAAAACTTCAGCTATGAGAGAATTTGAAAAGGCAATTAGTATGATTGCTTCTTATATCGAAAAAATCTCTCATGAGCAAGATAAAGCTGAAGAAGCAATTATTATAGTAAATGAACTGTTATCAGGACAAGTTATAAAAGAAGAAAATATTTGCTTAACGAGAAAGAAAACAGCTGATTATTTAGAAGTGACAATAGATACACTTAGAAATTGGGAGCTAAATGGTTTAATAACAGTAAAAAGAAAAAGTAATGGATATAGAATATATCAAAATAAAGATATTAGAAAACTTAAAATAATAAGGTCGTTAAGGTTTGCTAACTACTCACTTTCTGCTATTTTAAGACTACTAAACACTATATCTGTTGATCCAAATGTTAGTGTAAAAGAAGTTATTAACACACCTAATGAGAATGAAAATATCATATCTGCATGCGATAAACTACTTACCTCTTTACACCATGCTGAAAAAAATGCACATAATGCTTTTGAGTTATTAAATGAAATGAAAAATATAAATATTTAAAACCCTCCACTATAACACCAGACTTTTATCACGTGTTATAATTCTTTTTGAGAATTAATTAGGGAGGGTTTTCTTTATGAATTATGCAATAGAAGTTAAAAACTTAAGTAAGTCATACGGAGAAGTTAAAGCGATCGAAAACATAAGTTTTTCAATTAGAAATGGTGAGTTCTTTGGATTACTAGGAGAAAATGGAGCAGGTAAAAGCACTACAATTGAGTGTATATTAGGGACCAAAAGGCAAGATAAAGGTAATGTATCTATCTTAGGGATGCAGACAAAAGAAAAAAGAGCTGAAATATTTGATAAAGTTGGTGTTCAATTTCAAGAGTCAAATTATCAAGAAAAAATAAAAGTTAATGAACTCTGTGAAGTCACAACTTCTTTATACAAAGATACATTAGATTATAATGAGTTATTAAAACAGTTTAATTTATTAGATAAATCTAATTCTATGGTTAATGAGCTATCGGGAGGTCAAAGACAACGTTTATTTATTGTATTAGCTTTGATTCCTAATCCAGAGGTTATATTTTTTGATGAACTTACGACAGGTTTAGATACAAAAGCTCGTAGAGATGTATGGAAAAGACTATCAAGCCTTAAGAATGATAAAATTTCTATATTACTAACTTCTCACTATATGGAAGAAGTAAATACTCTTTGTGATAGAATTATGATTCTAAAAAATGGCAGAAGTGTTTTCTGTGGAACAATTGAAGAAGCTATTAAGGCTAGTCCTTGTGATAATTTTGAAGACACTTACTTATGGTTTACTAATGAGGAGGAAAAAAATGAAATCATTTAAAACACTTTTTAAAACTGAGTTGAAGTTATCTTTAAGAGGTATGGATATGTTTATATTCTCAATTTGCATGCCTATTATAGCAATTGTTATCTTAGGTGTAATATTTGGAAACAAACCTGCCTTTTCTGGCGCTAATTACACTTTTTTTGAACAATCTTTTTCAGCAGTTTCTACAATTGCTATTTGTGCTGGAGGAGTAATGGGGTTACCTTTAGTAATAGCTGACTATAGAAATAAAAAAATACTGAAAAGGTTTAAAGTAACTCCTATAAAACCCTCAGTACTCCTACTCGTACAGTTATCTATCTATGCTCTTTACTCTATTGTTTCTCTTATATTGCTTTACTTAGTAAGCTCATTGTTTTTCAACTACACAATGCAAGGGTCTGTTATTTTATTTCTGGGATCATATTTGCTAGTAATGATATCAATATTTAGTATAGGGTTAGTTATAGGTGGAGTTTCTCCCAACATGAAAATGGCTAGTGTTATTGCAAGTTTAGTGTATTTTCCAATGTTAATTTTCTCAGGAGCTACAATTCCTTATGAAATAATGCCTCAATCACTTCAAAGCTTGGCTAATATATTCCCATTAACCCAAGGTATTAAGTTCCTAAAAGCTGCTTCACTAGGGACGTCAATAGAGCAAGTTTTTTTGCCGGTTTTAATCATGATTGCTATCTCATTTATTTGTGCAACAATTTCAGTTAAATTCTTTAGATGGGAATAGCTCTAACTAATGTGGGTGAATGATTAAGTCATTCACCCACACTTAATAGTAATTTACAAAGCTGTCTAGAACTCTACATCCTTACTTATAATGATTAATTTTTTATAGAAGTATGGTGCTTATTAATATCTGATGACTTTAGGTACTTTAATAAGTCAAAATGAAATAACTATTAAAGATAGGCTTTGTATAGCACATAATTATTATTTTTTACTCACATTATCCTTCTAATTGTATGCTTTTATAAAATCATTCTCTTTTTTATTATTACCAGGGATGAAATATGCTTATATATTCATCACTTTGGTATCCACATAGAGAAATTATTATCTATAAAACCACATTTCTCATAAAAACTTCTTTTACCATCTGTATAAGATATGAAAATATAGGTTCCTTTGAATTTTTTAACTAGCATTTCCATCATTTTTTTTGCTATACCTTGCCTTTGAAATTCTGGTTTTACAACAACATCATATATTCCTGTATAATAATGATTATCTGACAAAGCTCTTGCAAAGCCAACTAATTGATTATTATAATAAGCCAGAATATAATATGAATTGTTGAATGCTTCTTTAATAACACTCAAATTTTTATTCCAGCCAACACTATCAAACACCTTAATAATCTCACTAGCATTAATCTCCCCATTAACATCGTATTTAATATTCATAATGCAAACCTCCTTGAAGTTCTTACTATTTAATATTCAACTTTGTTTGAATAATATCTATTTTATCAAATTAG
>CAZCFQ010000029.1:0-19793 GCA_964497955.1 uncultured Clostridiaceae bacterium | reverse complement strand
TGTTAACAACAAACAGGTTGAAGTAGTAAGAGATTTTTATTATCTGATGTAATGGAGTCAATAATAGGAGCTATTTATATCGATTCAGGCTTTTTAGTAGCAAGAGAATTTATATTAAAGAATTTTGCTGCCATAATAGCACATAGTTTCGAAACTGCCAACGACGATTTTAAAACTCGCTTGCAAGAGAAGTTACAAAAAGATTATAAATCTGTGAATATTGAGTACGAAGTTCTTAATAGTAGTGGACCTGATCATGCCAAGGAATTCCAAATTGGTCTATATGTAAACGGTAAATTAGTGGCAAAAGGTGTTGGAAGAAGCAAAAAGCAAGCTGAGCAAGAAGCAGCTAGCAATTATTTAGCAGAAATTAATTTAAAGTAAAGTAATACTGACCGGTCATCTGACCGGTTTTTACACTTAGGAACGGGGTTAGTTTTATGCACTTATCAAAATGTATAATCAATGGTTTTAAATCATTTGCAGATAAAGTTGAAATTGATTTTAAAAAAGGTTTTTCAGCAATTGTTGGCCCTAATGGTTGTGGTAAAAGCAATATATATGAAGCAATATTATGGGTTTTAGGAGAACAAAGACCTACAAGCTTAAGAAGTTCTAAAATGGAGGAAGTTATTTTTTCTGGGACTTCATCAAGAAATCCAGTAGGTATGGCAGAAGTTAGTTTATTTATTGTGGATGAACAAAGACTATTGAGTGATAAGTCTGAACTTCAAATAACTAGAAGGCTTTTTCGTTCTGGAGATAGTGAATATTTGCTAAATGGTCAACAATGTAGACTTAAAGATATTACCCAACTACTATCAAAAGTAGGATTAGGAAAGAATTCTTACGCTTTTATTGGTCAAGGAGAAGTCAATGACATTCTTAAAGCTAAGCCACAAGATTTAAGGTTGATGTTTGAAGAAGCTGCGGGTATTTCAGAGTACAAGACTCAGAAATTTTCAACTGAAGCTCAACTAGAGAAAAATAACGATAGTATTTTGAGGGTTAATGATTTAATTGAAGAGATTGAGAAAGACTGTGAAAACTTAAGAGTTAGGGCAGTCCAAGCTAAACAGCATCAAAAGATTCAAAAAAAGTTAAAAGAAAAGAGAAGTTTACTTTTAGTCACTCAGTATAAAAAACTTAATACTGACATTAAGCATAAAAAAAGTTTAATAACTAATAGTTTAGAAACAATAGAAGACAGCAAGCTCTTAATTGAAAATAATGAATCTAATGAGATGCTATTAAAAAATAAAAGAAAAGAGTTATTTGATAAGAGACAAACAATTGAGAGAGAATTAATCAGAAACGAATCAAGATTAGACTCATTGAATAGTAGAAAAAAAGAGTTAGGTGTAGAGTTAACTGATCTTAGAGATACACATACCTCTTTAATGAATGATTTAGATGAGGAAAAGACTGAACTGTCTGGAACAAAACTTAATTATAATAAAAAGGAAGAAGAAAAAGAAAACTTACTCAAAAAAATAAAAACTCTAAAAGAAGAAAAAAGAATACTCACTTCAAAAGTTTCTAAATTAAAAGAGAATTTTAACGAGAAAGAATTTAATTTATACAATGAGAAATTTCATAATTTAAATGTGAAGATATCTTCATTGAAGCAAAAACTTGATTCAATTAATCAAGATAAAACAAGAATAAAATTGGATTTAGAAAAAGCAAATGAGAGAAAAAATTCTTTAGAAGAAAATTTGTTAAATTTAAAAAATGAGACTGAAGAGAAAAAGAATCAGTTAAATAAGATAAAATTCATAGTTGAGACTTCTAATAAGGATAAAGATGATTTAATTACAAAGCATAGAAGTGTTAAAGATGAACATAAAATATTAGATGAGAAACTTTATGATTTATATCAAAAATTTCAGATATCTAAGAATAAATTAGAGTTCTATCAACAGCAAAAAGAAGAGTATTCTGGGTATTATAATGGCGTTAAGTTCTTAATGCAAACAAAACATAAGAATAGTAGTATGGATTACTTGTATGGACCTTTAGCAGAACTAATTTCAATTCCTGACAAATTCCAAGTTTCTTTAAGTGAGATTTTAGGCAGTAGATCACAATACATTGTTTGTCAAGGCGCAAAAGACGCCACTAAAATGATTAATCTCTTAAAAGAAAAAAGAGCAGGTAAAGCAAGTTTTCTACCTTTAGATTCATTAAAAAGAAAGAAGTATGAAATACCTCAAAGAATAGAAAATGACAAAGCATTTTTAGGAAGAGCAAGTGAAGTTATAGATTTTCCAGAAAAAATACGACCTGCTGTTGAACAATTGTTAGTTAATGTTTTGTTATACGATGATTCTAAAAATGTTTTGAACTTAAATAAAAACTTCAATCACAATTTTATGATAGCAACTTTAGAAGGTGAGGTTTTCTATAGCTCTGGAATTATTTCAGGAGGTAAAAACAAAGGAAACTCAAATCAAGAGTTATTGGTTAGAAATGAGATAATAGAGAAATTAGTTAATGAAGTAAAAAATTATAAAGATAAACATACAAAGGTTAATCATAAGCTTAAAGATACAAAAAGAAGCTTACTTGAACTCGAGAAATTAATAGATGAAGTAGATGAAAGTATTCAAAAACAAATTGATAAAAAGGATAATCTTAAAGTTCAAATATCCAACAATGAACTAAAGAAATTAAATTATCAAGAAAGAATTGATGAACTAAATCAAAATATTACAAGTTTAAGTGATAGATTGCAAAAGCTAGTTACTCAAGAATCTGATAATCAAAGAGAACTAAATGAATCTTTGCATGATTTTAAAGAAATAAATGACAAAAAAGATGAATACTCAGATATTTATGAGAGTATAAATGAATATGATTTAACTCTATTAAATATTAATTCAGATCTGAAAATTGCAATTAACTCTTTAGAAAGCTTAGAAAACTTGATAGCTGAACTAAATAGCAATATTAATAATTTAAGTTCAAGGATTAAAAAGAAAAATGAGCAAATTGTTACATATATCAATTATATAAATGAGAAGAACCAGTATATTTCTGATATTAAAGACCAGATAAATATATTACAAAAACAGAATCAGAGTCTAAATATAGAAAATAATGATTGTGCTAAAAAATTAAATAATATAGATGATAAGATAGAAAAACTTGTTTTAGAAAATAGGAAACTAGAAAGCACTATAGAACAAAATAAAAATAAAATAAGAGAACTAGAGCTTAATATTGCATCATTAGAGACTGATTTAAAGTATATAGAGGCTGAAATTTATCAAAACAATATAAACCTATCAGAAATTGAGCTTGAAAATGTAGAAACTTCAAATGATATTGTTAAAAAATTAACTAGAGAAGTAAACAAACTAGAAAAAGAAAATAAAAGCTTAGGTAATATTGATTATGGCGCAATTGAAGATCTTGAACGTAAAGAGAAAAGGTTGAGTTTTTTAATTGAACAAAAATCAGATCTTTTAGAGACACAAGAAAAATTAACTTCTTTGATTAGCAAGGTGGATAACTTATGTATAAATGAGTTGGGGAGTACAATATCTACTATAAGAGATAATTTTAAATTCATATTTCAAGATCTATTTAGAGGTGGCAGTGCAGATATAATATGGGAACTCGAAGATAATATATTTAATAGTGGTATTTCCTTAAGTGTCTCACCGCCTGGAAAGAATGTTAAAAACATGAATCAACTTTCTGGAGGAGAGAAAGCTTTGACTGCAATTGCTTTGCTTTTGGCTTTTGCTAAGCTAAGAGACTCAGCATTTTGCATATTTGATGAGGTAGATGCGGCACTAGATGAAAATAATAATCTTCTGTTGGTAGATTATCTACGAGAAATATCAAAAACATCTCAAGTTATAACTATTACTCACTCTAGACATACAATGGCTCATGCCAATTACTTGTATGGCGTGGTTATGCAAGAGAAAGGTGTTTCCAAGGTTATTAATGTAGAGATGGATAAGAAATAAAGGAGTAAGCTAAATGAGTTTTATAACGAAGATGAAAAAAGGTTTAGAAAAAACAAGAAATAGTTTAGCAAAAAAGATTTATGATACTTTTCTTAAGTATAAATATGTCAGTGAAGAATTATATGAAGAGTTAGAAGAAACTTTAATCACTTCTGATATAAGTGCTGAGCTAGCGTTTGAATTTCTAGATGAACTACGAGAAAAAGCCAGAGTTAATAAAATTGAAGATGCACAAAAGTTATATGAAACTTTGCAAGACATTATTAAAGAAGAAATTCCAGATGAATCTAAGCTAGAGATAGAAAAGGAACTATCTGTAATATTGTTAGTTGGAGTTAATGGAGTTGGTAAAACCACTTCAGCTGGAAAAATAGCATATTTGTTAAAGGATCAAGGCAAAAAAGTTATGTTAGTTGCAGCAGATACTTTTAGAGCTGCTGCTTCAGAACAGTTAACAATATGGGCAGAAAGAACAGATAGCTTGATTGTTAAACACGAAGCCGGAGGAGATCCAGCAGCTGTCATATATGATGCAATACATTCAGCAAGGGCAAAAAATATTGATGTTTTAATAGTAGATACAGCAGGGAGACTTCATAATAAAAAGAATCTTATGAGTGAATTAGCAAAAATCAATAGAGTTTTATCAAGGGAAATTGATGGAGCACCACATGAAACTTTATTAGTTATTGATGCTACCACAGGTCAAAATGGATTATATCAAGCAGAAGCTTTTAATGATGCTACTGATCTGAGTGGTATGATTCTAACTAAGATGGATGGAACAGCTAAAGGTGGAATAGTGTTTAACATAGCAAAAAAGTTTGGTGTTCCTGTTAAGTTTATTGGAGTTGGCGAAAAAGTCGATGACTTAATTCCATTTGATAAAAAAGAGTTTATTAGAGCTTTATTTGAAGATGTCAAGTAAAAACACTTGACATTTCTTTTTTTGATGGTAGAATATATAACTGTGCTTGGAGGAAAATATGATTGAACATACTATAAGAATTAATTATTTATTAGATTTCTACAAAGTACTGTTAACTGAGAAGCAAAGATTTGCACTAGAAATGTATTATCAAGAAGATTTATCATTAGTAGAAATAGCACAAAACATTGAAGTTAGTAGACAAGCTATTTATGACTTATTAAAAAGAGGAGAAGCACTTCTAGAAGAGTATGAGAAAAATTTACATTTATATAAGAAGTATTTGAAAAGATTAGAAAAAGCAGAAAAATTAGTTTCAACCATTAACGATTTAGCCATTAAAGAAGATAATAAGAAAAAAATTGAAGATATGATAAATGACTTAGTTGATTAGGGGGTGATTTTATGGCTTTTGAAGGACTATCCGAAAAACTTCAAGAAACGTTTAGATCTTTACGTGGGAAAGGTAAATTGTCTGAAAAAGATGTTAAGAGTGCTATGAGAGAAGTTAGGATGGCACTTTTACAAGCAGATGTAAACTTCAAAGTTGTGAAAGATTTTATAAAAAAAGTGCAAGAAAAAGCTATTGGAGAAAGTGTATTCAAAAGTATAACTCCTGGACAGCAAGTTGTAAAAATAGTTCATGAAGAGTTAATTGAACTTTTAGGAGGATCAAGTGTAAAACTTGAGCTAAATAAAACAAAACCACATTCGATTATTTTAGCTGGATTACAAGGAGCTGGTAAAACTACACATGCTGGGAAACTAGCTAGACATTTAAGAAAAAATGGAAGAAACCCTTTATTAGTTGCATGTGATATTTATAGACCAGCTGCTATTGAGCAGTTGAAAATTTTGGGTAAACAGTTAGATATAGATGTTTTTAGCCTAGAAGAAGAAAAAGATGTTGTAGAAATTGCTAAACAAGCTAAAGAGTATGCAATCAATAAGGCAAAAGATGTTTTAATAGTAGATACTGCTGGAAGGTTACATATCGATGAAGCTTTGATGGAAGAGTTAAGCTCATTAGAGGACTATTTACAACCTGATGAATTATTATTAGTTGTAGATGGAATGACAGGTCAAGATGCTGTGAATGTAGCTGATAGTTTTAAAAAAGATCTTGATATAACTGGAGTCATAATGACAAAGTTAGACGGAGATACTAGAGGTGGAGCAGCGCTTTCAATTCGTGCCGTTACTGGATGCCCAATTAAATTTATAGGAACTGGTGAAAAGTTAAATGCTTTAGAAATTTTTCATCCAGATAGAATGGCTTCAAGAATTTTAGGCATGGGTGATGTTTTAACTTTAATAGAAAAAGCTCAAAATTCTTTTGATGAAAAACAAATGCAGCAATTAGAAGAAAAAATAAGAAAAGATAAATTTACTTTTAACGATTTTTTATTACAATTGGAACAGATGAAAAATATGGGTCCTTTAGAGGATTTGCTTGGAATGATACCAGGAATGGGTAATGCCAAACAGTTAAAAAATCTTCAAGTAGATGATAAAGAACTTAAAAGCATTGAAGCAATAGTTTTATCAATGACAATTAAAGAAAGAGAAAACCCGGAGATAATAAATTCAAGTAGAAAAAGAAGAATTGCTAAGGGAAGTGGTACAAGCGTGCCAATGGTTAATCGATTACTAAAGCAATTTTCACAAACTAGAAAGATGTTAAAGCAATTTAACTCTTCTAGCAAAGGAAATAGATCAAGATTCAAACTACCATTTTAATTAAGGAGGTGTAATTATGGCGACAAAAATAAGACTAAAAAGATTAGGTGCAAAAAAATCACCTTTCTACAGAATAGTTATAGCAGACTCTAGAGCACCAAGAGATGGCAAATTTATTGAAGAGATTGGGTACTATAACCCTACAAGAGAACCATCTGAATTAAGTGTTAAAGTTGAAAGGGCTAAATATTGGTTAGGCACAGGAGCTCAACCATCAAGAACAGTAAAATCAATTTTCAACAAAGCAGGAGTCTATGATGAGGAGGAGTAAAGCATGAAAGCTGTTGTAGAATTAATGGCAAAAGCACTTGTAGATGATCCTGAAAATGTCAAAGTTAATGAAAAAGAAGATGACAGAGGATTATTGATTGAGTTAAGAGTTCCAGAACATGATATGGGTCGTGTTATCGGAAAAAAAGGAAGAACAGCAAAAGCAATGAGATCAATTGTAAAAGCAGCTGGGATGAGAACCGGTCAGCATGTTTGGATTGATATAGATGTTCATGGAAAATAAAGATGACTCAATTCAAATTATTACTCCTGTTATTGTAAAATCAATTGTTACTGAGGAGTTAATAACTTCAATTAAAGATAGAATTGAGAATAGCTTAGAAACATTGACGCAAAAAATGCATCAATTAGATTATCAAAAACAGTATTTAAAGATGCAAAAAAATGTTGATAGTACTGATAAAGAAACCAATTATACTAAAATCTCTAAAATGCAAAATGAAATAAAGGCTCAGATTAAAAGAATTAAGGATCAAGAAACACAAGTTAATTCTTGGAAGTTGGGACAAGAAGTTGTAATGACAAAAAGGGATAGTATAAAAAGTTACCAAGTAGGAGATGTCTTCAAAGAAGAAGATTCTTTTGAACTTATTGTTAAAGATGGTGTAATACAAGAAATAAGAAGGTAATATAATGGAAGAGTTGATCAAAGTAGCAAAAATAGGTTCACCTCATGGATTAAAGGGATATATTAAGCTTATCCCAATAATTGATCCACCAGAGCTTCTTAAAAGATTTAATGAGTTCATTTTAATGACAGATTCTAAAAGATTACTTTTAGAAACAGAAGTAGTTAGACCTTACAAGAAAAATAGTTGGCTTTTTAAAGCAAAACAGTGGAATAAGATTGAAGATGTCGAGAATTTTGTTAATATGTTTTTGCTAAGTAATAAAGAAAGTCTGCCAAAACTAAGTAAAAATAGCTACTATATAGGCGATATAGTTGGATGTAAAGTATTTGATACTTTGGGTAATAATTTAGGGGAAGTATTAGATGTTTTACAATATACATCTAATGATCTCTATAAAATTGGAAGTTTGAGTAAAAGCTTCTTATTGCCTGCTGTAAAAGAGTTTATTAAGTCTATAGATGTTGATAATAATATTATTAAAGTAGACTTGCCTGAGGGGATTGATAAAATCTAAATGAGTATTACCATATTAACGATATTCCCAGAATATGTTCAAAGTTGTTTGAGCTATAGTATAATAGGCAGAGCTATAGAAAATAATTTAATAGAAATTAATGTGATAAATATAAGAGATTTTGCACTCGATAAACATAAAATGACGGATGATTCTCCTTATGGAGGTGGTGCTGGGATGGTTATGAAACCAGAGCCTATCTTTAACACTTTTGATAGTATATCTGGGGAATATCACTCTATCTTAATGACTCCACAAGGTAAAAGATTGGATCAAGATAAGGTTATAGAGTTATCAGATCATAAAAACTTAGTCCTTTTATGTGGACATTATGAAGGTGTAGACCAAAGAGTAAGAGATGAGTTAATAGATGAAGAACTATCAATAGGAGATTATATTCTAACAGGTGGCGAACTGCCTGCATTAGTATTGGTGGATGCTATTTCTAGATATATACCTGAAGTATTAGGAAATAAAGAAAGTTTGTTAGAAGAATCTTTTACGGATGATTTGTTAGAATATCCTCACTATACAAGACCAAGTATATATAGAGGTCTGGAAGTACCTAAAGTCTTGCTTTCGGGGAATCATCAAGAGATAGCCAAATGGAGAAGACAGAAATCTTTAGAAAAAACAAAAAGAGTTAGACAAGACTTAATTAATAATAACGAAAATAGCGAAAAGAGGTGACAAAATGGATTTAATTAGATCAATTGAAAATGAACAAATGAAAAAAGATGTTCCAGATTTTAGACCTGGGGATACTGTTCGTGTTCATGTTAAAGTTGTAGAAGGATCAAGAGAAAGGATTCAGGTCTTTGAAGGAATTGTCATGAAGAAAAAAGGTGGCAGCTCAAAAGAGACTTTTACAGTAAGGAGAGTTTCTTATGGTGTTGGCACTGAAAGAGTTTTCCCAGTCCATTCTCCAAAAATTGATAAAATTGAGGTAGTTCGAAAAGGAAGCGTAAGAAGAGCTAAGCTTAATTATCTAAGAAAAAGAAAAGGAAAGTCAGCTAGGGTTAAAGAGAAAAGAAATTAATAAGATAAGCATATTGGAAATCATACAATTCCGATATGCTTTTTTTAATTTGAGAATATATGTATAACTAAATAAATCACAAAAATAATGTGATAAATATTTGAAATAATTACTTATGTCTAATATTATAGAGTAGGTATGAAAATTAAGTAAAAGGGGTGATTCCAATTAATATAAACTGGTTTCCTGGGCATATGAATAAAGCTCTTAATAATATAAAAGAAATGATTAATCAAGTCGATAGTATCATAGAGCTTAGAGACTCACGAATTCCTTTAACAAGTGGTAATCCTGAACTACATGACATCCTTAATAATAAGCCATTAATTATAGTACTAAATAAATCTGACTTATCTACTACAGAAGGTAACTTAGAATGGAAAAAATGGTTTGAGAGTAAAGACCAACGAGTAATTTTAACTAATACTAAAAACAATCGTAGAAGAAAGAATGACTTAAATAAAATCCGAGATTATTCTCAACAGTTTGTCAAGAAAAGTAGAATTACAAAAAAACCACTTAGAATTCCTAGGGTTTTAGTTGTAGGAATTCCAAATGTAGGCAAGTCATCCTTTATTAATTATCTAACAGGTAAAAGGTCCGCAAGAATTGGAGCAAAGCCTGGCTTAACCAGGGGCAAGCAGATGATTACTATTTCTAATAAAATACAAATAGTAGACACTCCAGGAGTTTTGTGGCCTAAAATCCAAAGTAAAAGCGATGGTATTAAATTAGCATCAATAGGATCAATTAAGGATTCTAATTTTGAGTTAGACGAAATAATTGAATATATTGTAAGCCTAGTAGATGAGGAAGTTTTTTGGTATGATTATGTAGAGAATTATGCCAAGAATAGAAACTTTTTAATATCAGATGGAAAGTACGACTTAGAAAGAGCCAAACATTCTATATTGATAGAATTTCAAGAAGGTAAACTTGGTAGATTTACTTTAGAAAGACCTAATTATGAAATATAGTAATATGACTATTAAAGAATTAGACAAGTTAATTAAAGAGAATAGATCAGCTGAAAACTATGAAAATATAATTGCAGAGTTAATTCAAGATTCAAGAAAGGGAGTTCAAAATCTTTGCAAAAGGGAAATAAGACATATAGAAAATATAAAGCAAAAACAAGAATTAAGTAAAAAAATGTTTTCTGTTGAAAAAAGACTCTTAGATCAAGGATTTAATTATATAGCTGGTATTGATGAAGCGGGAAGAGGACCTTTAGCAGGCCCAGTTGTGGTGGCTTCTGTTATTTTAAAATCTTATGAGGTAAATGTTTTATATCAAGATTCAAAGAAATTGAGTGAATCAAAAAGAGAAATATTATACGATCATATAGTCAAGAATTCTTTAAGTTATTCTATTGAGTTGATTGATCAGAAACAAATTGATGAAATTAATATTCTTAATGCAACCTTTGAAGCTATGAGAAAAAGCATAGAAAATTTGAATAAAAAACCTGATTATGTTTTAGTAGACGGAAATATGGAAATACCAGGTTTAACATTAATGCAGAAGAATCATATTGGCGGTGATGAAAATATAAGAGTAATATCTGCAGCATCAATTTTAGCAAAAGTATATAGAGATAGATTAATGCTAGAGTATGACAAGAAATATCCCTTATACAAATTTGCTAAACATAAAGGTTATGGAACACAGGAGCATATAAGTTTGATTAAAAAATATGGTCCGTGTGAAATCCATAGAAAAAGTTTTTTAGGTAATATTTTGTAACGGTGATTTTTAAGGAAATTTAATGCTAGGAGGAATAAGGGTGGCAGCTGAAACTTTTAAAGGGGGTATTCACCCTCCAGAACATAAGGAGTTTACAGAAGACTTGGCAATAGAAAGATTGCCTATACCAAAAAATGTGATTATTCCACTTGTTCAACATATAGGAGCTCCTTGTGAACCTATTGTAAAAGTTAAAGAACAAGTTAAAGTAGGTCAAAAAATTGCAGAGATGCAAGGATTTGTATCTGCACCTATTCATGCTTCAGTATCAGGTACTGTGAAAAAAATAGGTGAAAGAGAAATATCAAGTGGTAACAAGTGTCTCTGTATTGAGATTGAAAGTGATGACAAAGATGAATGGATACAGCAACCACTAGATCGTTCATTGGATGAACTAAACCCAGGAGAAATAGTTGACATTATGCGCGAGGCAGGAATTGTTGGTATGGGCGGGGCAGGATTCCCTACTCATGTTAAGTTTTCTCTACCAGAGGATGTAAATGTTGATACAATTATTTTAAATGGTGCAGAGTGTGAACCATATTTAACATGTGATTATCGTCTAATGATAGAGAATGGTAAAGAGGTAGTTTTTGGATTACAAGCTATGATGAAATCAATTAATGTTAAAAAAGGCATTATTGCTATAGAGAATAATAAACCAGAAACTATCAATAACATGAAAAAAATAACCAAAGATATAGATGGAATATTTGTTAAAGAATTAAAAACCAAATATCCACAAGGCGGCGAGAAACAATTAATCGATTCAGTTTTAAAAAGAAGAGTGCCTTCGGGTAAACTTCCTATGCATGTAGGCGTTGTTGTAAATAATATTCATACAGCTTACTCAACTGGAGTAGCTGTAAAAGCAGGGATTCCTTTAGTTGAAAGAGTTCTTACTATTAGCGGCCAAGGAGTTAATAATCCAAAAAATGTTTTAGTAAGATTTGGTATGCTTTATGATGAGATACTAAATCATTGCGGCGGTTTAAAAGACAGCACAAAAAAAATTGTTGTAAGTGCTCCAATGACTGGTTTTGCACAATATAGATTAGATTTCCCTATAGATAAAAGAACATCTGGTGTTGTGGCTCTGACTGAAAATGAAGTAGATATGACACCTGAAAGTCCATGCATAAGATGCGGTAGATGTGTAGATGTCTGTCCAATTAATCTTATTCCTAGTAAATTAGACACTCTTTCAAGACTAGGTGATTATGCTAAAGCAAATGAGTATCACATCATGGATTGTATAGAGTGCAGTAGCTGTGCTTATATATGTCCTGCTCATAGACATTTAGTACAATCTATAGTTAGTGGAAAAAATTCTGTTAGAGCAATGAACGATTAGGGGGGAGATATATATGGACTTAATAGTAACTCATAGTCCTCATTTCAGGACAAATCAAACGACAAAGAAAGTAATGATAGATGTTTTAATAGCTTTAACTCCTGTGAGTGTAGCAGCTATTTTATACTTTGGATTAAACGCATTAATTCTCATGACAGTTAGTATGCTAACAGCAATGCTAACGGAATCATTTCTATATAATAGAAAACAAGGATTGTCATCAGTAATTAGAAATTTATTTGGAGATGGCAGTGCAGCTGTAACTGGATTGATTTTTTCACATATTGTATCTCCTTTGCTTCCGATTTGGATTGCAATACTTGGTTCTTTTTTTGCTATTTTTATCGGTAAGTATGTTTTTGGTGGAATAGGTAGTAATACTTTTAACCCTGCCTTAGTTGGTAGAGCTATTTTAGTTGCTTCTTTTCCAGCTCAAATGGCTACATGGTTAAACCCTGTAGATGGCGTTGTAGGAGCGACTCCATTAGCAACAAGAGCTGCTGAAAAGTTACCTATGTTTTTAGGAATGATTGGCGGTAGTTTAGGAGAAACATCTGTTTTAGCCATTTTAATTGGAGCAGTATATCTCCTATATAAAAAGCACATAACATGGCACACACCAACTGCTTTTGTCGGTTCAGTAGCTTTATTGTCTTATATTTTTGGAGTAGATCCAATATATTCAATTTTAGCTGGTGGTGTAATGTATGGAGCATTTTTCATGGCTACAGATATGGTAACAACTCCAATAACCAGAAAAGGACAATTTATTTTTGGTTTAGGGTGTGGATTAATAACTGTGATAATTAGGGAGTTTGGAGCATTACCAGAAGGTGTAATGTTTTCAATTCTAATAATGAACTCGTTAACTCCTTTAATAGATAGATTAGTAAAGCCTCGATTATTTGGAGGTGTCAAAAATGACTAAAGCAATTAAATTAATAGGAGTATTGACTATAATATGTGTGATTTCAGCTTTATCACTATCTTATGTGTATAATGATATAGCAGCACCAGTAATTGCTGCAAGAGAAAAAGAAGAAGCAGTAGGATCTTTAAGAGATATAGTTCCTGACGCTGATGATTTTAATATAATTCAAAATGATGAAGGAAAAATTGAGTTTTATGAGGTTGTAAAAGATGGAGAGGTTTCTCATGTTGCTATACCTTGTGAGTCGAGTGGTTTTGGTGGGCCTGTTAAACTAATTGTAGTGACTGATATGGATGGCAATATTGCTGGGGTTAATGTGGCAGGACAGTCTGAAACACCTGGTTATGGTGATAGAATTATTACCGAACCTTGGTTTGTAGAACAATTTGAGGGCATGAACCTTATAGATAATAGCTTTGTAATAGGTGAAGATGTGGATGCTTTAGCTGGAGCAACAGTTACTTCTGGTGCTGCTTCCAGAGCTATACAGAATGCAGCTGAATACTTCATGGTCAATTTCATGGAAGGTATGGAAGAACAGTTGGCAGAGCAAGAAAGACAAGAAGCATATGATAATATGGCAGAGTTGCTACCAGAAGCTGAAAGTTTTGACTACATTGAGCAAACAGGAGAAACAGTTTATTATACAGCTACAACTGAAGGTGAAGTTAAAAATTATGGATTTATAACTGAGAGCAAAGGCTTAAATGCTCCGGTTGTAATATTAACTGTAACTGATACTGAAGGTGAAATAGTAGATAATAAAGTAGTTAGTCAAGCTGACACACCTGGCTATGGTGATAGAATTATTAATGAACCTGAATTTATGGAGCAATTTATTGGAATGAACTTAGGTGAAGATAGTTTCATAATAAGTGATACAATAGATGGATTAGCAGGTGCTACTGTTACTTCTACTGGCGCTACTAAAGCGGTTGCAAAGGCCTCAGAGCTGTGGAATCAATATTTAGGAGATGGACCTTCCACTCCGTCACAAGGAGATACTAACACAGATGAGTATGATATAGAGTCAATTATGAATGGATATCTAGAATCTATAGATGAGTATCAGTCTATATCAGTTGACAAAGGCAAACTCTACATAGCAAAAAGTGGCGAAAATAATGAAGCAGTAGGAATACTTACAAAAGCAGAAGGAATGGTAGATGAAGTAGTTGTACTAACTATTTCTGACCTAGAAGGAAATATAATTGATGTAGTAGTAGTTGAGCAAAATGACACTCCTTCGATAGGTGAAAAGGTAATAGAAGAAGAATGGTTTACCGACCAGTATCAAGGTTTAAATCTGATTAGCTGTAATTTTGAAATAGATAATGAGATAGATGTAATAGCAAGTGTTACAGTAACATCAACTGCTGTAAACGATTCAGTGAAAGTTGCAGCTGAATTGTTTGAAGATAATATTAAGGAAGGAGCTGGGCAATAATGCAAGGTTTTATACAAGACATTAAGAATGGTTTAATAGATGAAAATCCAGTGTTTGTAATGTTGCTAGGAATGTGTCCAACCATAGGAATTACAACAGCAGTTATAAATGGTATTGGTATGGGTTTAGCAACGACCTTTGTTCTGCTCGGCGCTAATATTGTAATTTCTTTATTAAGAAATGTTATACCAGATGAAGTTCGGATTCCTTCATTTATTGTAATAATAGCCACATTTGTTACTATTGTAGATTTACTTATGGCTGCATATGCACCTGATTTACATGGTGCTTTGGGTGTTTTTATTCCACTTATTGTAGTTAATTGTTTGATTTTGCAAAGAGCTGAAGCAAAAGCTTCAAAAAGTAATTTAGTTAGATCAATAGGTGATGCAATAGGAATGGGATTAGGATTTACATTAGCTATCACAGTATTATCTTTCTTTAGAGAATTATTAGGAAATGGATCAGTATTAGGTTACTCATTATTCTCTAGTTTTACTCCTTTAAGGGTAATGAATGAATCTGCAGGTGGGTTTATCACATTGGCATTGATCTTAGGATTCCTAAATTGGTATAAAGCTAGGAAAAAAGGAGGTAGCCAAGCATGATTAAATCAATATTAGTTATTTTAGCTAGTGCAGCTATTGTTAATAACTTTGTTTTCAAGCAAGTATTAGGTATCTGCCCATTTTTGGGAGTTTCAAATAGAGTTGAGACTTCTCTAGGCATGGGAGCAGCGGTAACATTTGTAATGGCAATGGCTTCAGCAGTTACATGGGCTATCCAAGAATATATTCTTATTGAGTTTGGACTAGAATATATGCAGACAATTATGTTCATTTTGGTAATTGCTACTTTAGTGCAATTAGTAGAAATGTTTATTAAAAAAAGTAGCCCTACTCTTTATAAAGGACTAGGTGTGTTCTTACCACTTATAACAACTAACTGTGCTGTTTTAGGTGTAGCTTTGTTGAATATAAGATCAGAATATACTCTTTTTGAATCAGTTTTTAGTGGAATTGGAGCTGCTTTAGGATTTACTCTAGCTTTAGTCTTATTAGCTGGTATTAGAGAACGTTTAGATGAATGTGAACTACCAAAAGCATTTGAAGGTCTACCTATTGCATTAATATCAGCAGGTATACTAGCTCTTGCATTTAGTGGTTTTCAAGGAATATTTTAGGTGAGGTGAAAAAATGACTGAAGCTATAATAAGTTTAGGATCTTTAGGTCTTATTTTTGGTGTTTTGTTAACATTGGCATCAATGGCTTTTAGCGTTGAAGCTGATCCTAAAGAAGAAATGGTATTAGATGCACTACCTGGCGCAAACTGTGGAGCTTGTGGATATCCAGGATGTAGCGCATATGCAGCTGCAGTTGCAAGTGGTGAAGCAGGTATAGATAAATGTCCTGTTGGTGGACCCAAGTTAGCAGCACAAATTGGTGCTATAATGGGAAGAGAGGTAAAAGATCAAGCGAAAGTAACAGCAACAGTAAGATGCCGAGGAGACAATACAGTAGCTAAAAATAGATATGATTATGAAGGAATTCAAACATGTAGTGCAGCAAATGTAGTTGCACATGGTTTTAAGGGTTGTTCTTATGGTTGTCTAGGTTTAGGGGATTGTGTTGATGTTTGTGAGTTTGACGCTATCCATATAAATGACAAAGGAATAGCTATAGTAAATGAAGAAAACTGTGTTGGCTGTAGAAAGTGTGTTACAGCGTGTCCTAGAGATATAATTCATATGGATCCAGGCAAAGAATTTGTACATGTGCTTTGTAACTCAAATGAAAGAGGCGCGGGAGTAAGAAAAGTCTGTGCTGAAGGTTGTATTGGATGTGGAATTTGTGAAAGAAATTGTCCAACTGATGCAATTAAGGTTATTGATAATCTTGCTGTTATAGATTATGATAAATGCATAAACTGTGGTTTGTGCGCAAAGAAATGTCCAATGAATACAATTTCAATTGGTTAAAAATAAGCGCGGATTAATCCGCGCTTATCTTATGATAGAGGTGTTTTAATGAAAAAAAATATAATAATAGTAGGACTGCTTTTATTACTAACTCTTATGGGATGTGGAAAGGAACTTGCACATTTTGAGAATAGTTTTGTTACAATGAGCACTGTAGTTTCATATCAGGTTTATGCTCAGGAAAATGTTAATGTTGATTCAATAATCAAAGAAGAAATAGTTAATATAGAAAAAATAATGAGCAGGACTGATTCTGAGAGTGAAGTCTACGAAATAAATCAACTCGCAGGAACTGGTAGAGAAGTCCAAGTATCAGAAGAGTTAAAAGAGTTAATAGAAGTGTCTATACAGTATCAAGAAATAACTGAAAATAATTTTAGAATAACTATTTTTCCATTAGTCACTGCCTGGGATATAATGAATCCTGATGCAGATATACCTACCGAAGAAGAGATTGAAAGAGCAATTTCTTTAAGTGATGTTGAAAATTTAAATTACAATCATGAAAAAGGAAGTGTCTCTATGATAGAAGTAGGCTCGGGTTTAGATTTAGGTGGAATTGCTAAAGGATTTGCAGTAGATAAAGCAGTAGAAAAATTAAAAGCAGAAAGTGTTAATAGTGGCTTCATTAGTATTGGAGGAGGCATACAAGCCTTTGGAGCAAAAGAATCTGGAGACCCTTGGGTATTAGGTCTAATGAATCCTATCATACCTGAGAAAGGCCATTTTGCAACATTCGAGATTATTGAAGGATCTGTTGTTACCTCTGGTGATTATCAAAGAAATAAGAAGAGAGATGGTATATTATATCATCACATTATAAATCCAGAAACAGGTTACCCTGCTGATAAAGGAATAGCTGCTGTAACCATATTTTCTGATAATTCAACTGTAGCAGATGCTTATTCTACTGCAGTTTATATAATGGGATTCGAAAATGGCCTAGAATTTATTAGGGAAAGAGATAATTTAGAAGCAATGTTTGTATTTCATGATAAAAGCGTGTACTTAACTGAAGGAATTAAAGATAAAGTAAAGATAGTAGATACGGAGTTTTATTTAGATGAGACTAGGTGATAAAATAGTAATTATTCTAGTTTTAATAAGTTTATTAGGTATTGGACTTTATTACTTAACTAGCGGGGAATCTGATACTAGATATGTAGAAGTGTGGCAAGATAGTGAACTCTATGGTATTTATGAGTTAAATAATGATAGAGAAGAGATATTAATTGAAAAAGATGGAATGCATAATCTCATAGTAATTGAAAATGAAGCTGTTTTCATGAAAGAATCAAATTGCCCAACAAAACAATGCATAGCACAGGGAAATATTAGTAAAGATAAACAAAGTATAGTTTGTTTACCTCATAAAATTGTCATAAAAGTGGTAAATAAAAATGAGTCTGAGGTGGATTTTATTGTCAGGTAATAGTAGTTTGAATAAAACGAGAAAATTGACTTTGGTTGCAGTCTTATTAGCAACTGCAATAGCTTTACATGTAATAGAAAGAAGCATACCACTTCCAACTAATATACCTGGCTTAAAACTAGGATTAGCTAATATAGTAACAATAGTAACAATGTTTCTATTAAAAAAATCTCATGTTTTTAGTTTTGTTATCATAAGGGTAATGATTACCACTTTATTTTTTAGTGGATTAACAGCTTTTTGGTTTAGTTTAACAGGTGCTATTTTTAGCCTATTGATAATGATGATAATAGCTTACAAATTTCCTGAAAAGTTTAGCATTACTTCAATGAGTATAATTGGTGCTTTAGCTCACAATTTAGGTCAGCTCACGATAGCAGCAATTATTATTAATACTTGGTCTTTATTTTATTACTTTCCCATAATTATGCTTTCAGCTATTGTAGCAGGGTTTTTTATAGGGATATCCTCTTCTCGATTATTGAATTTTCTTTATAATAGAAAATTTTTGCTAAGGGAAAAAGAGTATGAAATAATAGCATTAAAGGAATGATAAAATGGCAAAAGCTCCAAGAAATAAAACACTAGAGTTAACTGAACAAGATATAGATAAGTTAGAATCTAAGTTAATATCTTTACACGAAGAAGTGTCTATTAGTTTTATTAAAAATAAAATAATTAATCAAGATCTTTTAGAAGCTATCAAGTTTGTACCAAAAAAATCAGTTTCTTTGCTTTTTATGGATCCTCCATATAATTTAACAAAAAAATATAATGCTACAGTTTTTAACGAAAAATCATACAAAGAATATTACGACTTATTCAAGGAGTGGTTTGTTAAAATATTGCCATTATTAAAAGATGATGCTTCGGTTTATGTTTGTAGTGAATGGAAAACTTCTTCAATTATTTTTGATATACTAAATAATTATACTAATGTGCAAAATAGAATAGTTTGGAAAAGAGATAAAGGGCGAGGTTCTAAAACAAATTGGAAGAATAATAGTGAAGATGTATGGTTTTGCACACTAAGTAATGATTACTATTTTGACGTGGATTCTGTTAAAGAGTACAAGTCAGTAGTTGCTCCTTATAGAAATAAAAAGGGAGATGCTAAAGACTGGTATAACTCTAAAAATGGGAACAAATTTAGATTAACACATCCATCTAATATCTGGACAGATTTGACTGTTCCTTTCTGGTCTATGGCAGAGAATACTAGCCATCCAACTCAAAAACCCGAGAAAATGCTTGCAAGAATAATTCTGGCTAGTTCTAAAGAAACCGATATAGTTTTAGATCCATTTTTAGGTTCAGGTACGACAGCAGTTGTTTCAAAAAAACTTAATAGAAACTTTATTGGTATTGAAAGAGAAAAAAAGTACTGTTTATATGCTTTAAAAAGACTAGAGAATGCAGATAAAGACCAAAGAATACAAGGATATGTTAATGGTGTTTTTATGCCCAGAAATATTAACAAAAAAACCATGAACAATGAGCTGAAACCAAAAAAAGATCAAAAGCAACTCAAATTTTTTAAGTGAGAGTGAAATATAATGACAAAGATTAGGAAGTATAGTTTTATTTTGATATTTTTATTACTATACTTCTTTGTTTTAAATTATAATTTGTCTCAGTATCTAAATATCTCAATCATTTTAAATACACTTTGGCTACTTTTAGTTTTTCATTATATTAGTAATAGTGATCATTCTAGTAGTAAAAGAAACTTGATTTTAATAATGATCCCGATTCGGCGGGATTTTTTTGTCTTAAC
>CAZCFQ010000028.1:0-19974 GCA_964497955.1 uncultured Clostridiaceae bacterium | reverse complement strand
AGCAGTTGCAATGAGTGGTGGAGTAGATAGCTCTGTTGCAGCTGCTTTATTATTAGAAGAAGGTCATGATATTTGTGGTGTTACCATGATTGTAGGTAATAACCCTGATGGTACTGCTGATGATCATGCAGCAAAAGAAGCAAAAGATATTTGTAATCAACTAGGAATAAATCATTATACTATTGATTTAAGACAGGACTTTCTAAAAAAGGTCATAAAACCATTTGCAAAGGAATATTCTGAAGGCAAAACTCCAAATCCATGTGTTATATGCAATGAAAAAATAAAGTTTGGAGCATTAATTGATTACGCTGTGTCTTTAGGCTATGAGTACTTTGCAACAGGGCATTATTTAAATCTTGAGTATGATAATGAGGCTAATGTATATAGAGTATTACAAGCTAAAGACAAAGAGAAGGATCAAGCATATATGCTTTATAGATTGAAGCAACCAGTATTAAAAAGATTGATTTTTCCATTAAGCAATTATACAAAAGATCAAGTTTATGAAATTGCTAATGAGTTAGGTCTTAAAAGTGCTAATAGTGAAGAAAGTCAAGATATTTGTTTTATCCCAGAAGTTGATTCCTATGCCAATTACTTAGAGAATAATGAACTTGTTAATATGAAAAAAGGAAATTTTGTTGATGTAGATGGTAATATTATTAAAGAACACAACGGGTTATATAATTATACAGTAGGTCAAAGAAGAGGATTAGGAATTGCTCTTGGGTATCCAGCTTATGTAATAAAGATTGAAAATGAATCTGGTAACATAGTAGTTGGACCGAAAGATAAACTTTTTTCGAAAAAGATGGTTGTTTCTGATGTTAATTGGATTTCTAAAAAGTATCAATCAGGAGATAAGCTAGAAGTAAAAATTAGATATAGTATGAATAAACACAAAGCCATTATTAAAGAAATACAGAAAGATAACTATATAATCGAGTTTTGTAGCAGTGTAAGAGCAATTACACCTGGTCAATCAGCTGTTTTTTATAAAGATGATGAGTTGATAGGTGGAGGATTCATAGAGGAAATTATATAGTATTTGACAATGGAAATATATATTGATGTAGTGTATACTCATTAAGTAAAACGATTTATAGGAGGAGTTTATTTTGAATTCAAACGAACTTAGAGAAAAGTTTTTAGCTTTTTTTGAAGCTAAAGACCATTATATTTTACCATCACATTCTCTCATACCTGATAATGACAACACGTTATTATGGATAAATGCGGGAGTAGCACCCCTAAAGAAGTACTTTTCAAAACAAGCCATTCCTCCATCAAGTAGGTTAGCTAGTAGTCAAAAGTCTATAAGAACTAATGATATTGAGAATGTTGGTAAAAGTGCTAGACATCACACTATGTTTGAAATGTTGGGTAACTTTTCAATAGATGATTATTTTAAAAAAGAAGCAATTGATTGGGCTTGGGAATTTTTAGTAGAAGAAATTGGACTAAACCCAGAGAAACTTTTTGTTACCGTTCATCCAGATGATGACGAAGCTAGACAACTCTGGATGGATGTTGTTGGTTTGCCTTTAGAAAAAATCTATGATGACCCTGAAAACTTTTGGGAGATAGGTCCTGGCCCATGTGGCCCAAATTCAGAGATATATTTTGATAAAGGTGAGTCATTCGGATGTGGACTTGAAACATGTCAACCAGGATGTGATTGTGATCGTTATATCGAAATATGGAACTTGGTATTTACACAATATAATAGAGAAGTTGATGGAACATTAACTAAACTTTCATATAACAATATAGACACAGGTATGAGTTTAGAAAGACTAGCTTCCGTTGTTCAGGGAGTTTCTTCAAATTTTGAAATTGATATTTTCAAACCTTTAATAGAAAAAATTGAAAGTTTATCGAATATGTCCTATGAAGCAAATAAAACTGCTATGAGAGTCATTTCAGATCATATAAGAGCAGTTACTTTTGCAATAGCAGATGGAGCTTTACCATCTAATGAAGGACGCGGGTATGTTATACGAAGAGTATTACGAAGAGCTATAAGATTTGGTAAAAAAATAGGGCTTGACGACCCTTTCATGTATACATTAGTAAATATAGTTGCAGATGTAATGGGAAAACATTATCAATATTTAATTGAAAAGATTGATTTGATTCAAAGAGTAGTTAAAAGTGAAGAAGAAAGATTTCTAGTAACTTTAGAAGAAGGAGAGAAACTTCTATTTGAGTATATTGATAATTTAAAGTTAGAAGGAAAGCAAATTTTGGATGGGAAAGATGCTTTTAAACTTTATGATACTTATGGATTCCCTTTTGAGTTAACATTAGAGATTGCTAATGAGAATGAAATTAAAGTTGATAAAAAAGGTTTTTCAGAAGAAATGGAAAAACAAAGAGAAAGAGCTAGAGCTGCTAGTAAAGTAGAGAAGGGTAATATAGTTGCTAGAGAAATCTTTACTGATATTAGTGATGGCGATAGTTTTGTTGGGTATTCTTGTGATGAGATAAATACTAGTGTTTTGGCAATTAAAAATCTTGATTATGAGAATGTTGAATTACTGCTTGAAAAAACACCTTTTTACGCTGAGTCAGGTGGCCAAGTTTCTGACTTTGGACTAATATATAATGAATACGGGAAATTAGAAGTATATGATGTTATTAAATTACCTGATGGAAGGATTCTCCATCAAGCAAAAATAGTAGAGGGATCAATTAATGAAGGAGATAAAGTAAAAGCTGTTATCAGTAAAGAGAGAAGAAATGATATTAAAAAGCATCATACAGCTACTCATTTACTTCATAAAGCTTTAAAAGAAGTTTTAGGAGACCATGTTAATCAAGCTGGCTCACTGGTTACAAATGAAAAACTAAGATTTGATTTTACTCATTTCTCATCTTTGACAGAAAATGAACTTGAACTTATAGAGAGTAAAGTTAACAAGATTATTAACTCTAGTTTAGAAGTAAAAACTACAATTATGGACATTGATACTGCAATTAATGAAGGTGCTGTTGCATTATTTGATGAAAAATACGACCAAAAAGTAAGAGTAGTCAGTGCAGGAGATTATACCAGAGAGTTATGCGGAGGAACTCATGTTAATAACACTTCAGAAATTGGTCAGTTTGTTATTTTATCAGAAGGGTCTATAGGCTCTGGCATTAGAAGAATAGAAGCTATAGTTGGTTACCCAGCTTATAATTATATGAAAGATAAATATAAGAAACTTAAAGAAGTAAAAGAGATACTAAAAGCCGGACAAATAGACATTGTAAAAAAGACAAATGAAATTATTGAAAAATTATCTCAACTAGAAAAAGAGAATAAGAGTCTGGAAATGAAGTTGTTTAATTATTCCGCTCAAGGAATAATAGACGAAGGTAAAACAATAGAAGATATTTTTGTTATTTCTAGCATTGTAAATGTAAATGATATGGAATCGCTAAGAAAATATGCAGATGTTATTAAATCTAAAAAGCCAGAAAGCGTTATTGTCTTAGGGTGTGAGGATGGAGAAAAAGTCTACTTATTAGCTAGTGTTAGTGATACAATAGTAAAAGAGAAAAGTTTAAATGCTGGTAAGATAATAAAGGATATAGCAAAAATGTGCGATGGTGGTGGCGGTGGACGACCTCAGATGGCTCAAGCTGGAGGTAAATCACCAGAAAAACTACCAAATGCTTTAAAAGAAGTTCCAAATTTAGTACTTAAGTTTTTAGACAAATAAGGAGGGCATTATGGATAAATTTCAAAACACTATGAGGTTTAATGCTGAACATGAAAAAACTCGAAAGATTAAAGAAATAATTAAGGAAGTTTATGAAGCATTAGATAGTAAGGGTTATAATGCTGTTAATCAAATAACTGGTTATTTGCTTTCTGGAGACCCTGCTTATATAACAAGTCATAATAATGCTAGGGTATTGATCAGACAAATAGAAAGAGATGAAATTTTAGAAGCTCTCGTAGTAAGTTTCTTAAATAATGAAAAAATTAAAGGAACCCGTCAATAGACGGGTTCAATTATTCATGTTTTACAAAGATCTAGGCAGTACAAGGATTAAAGTATCCTTTATCGGATTTGGAGCACTTACCCTAAGTAAACTTCAAAAAAACTTGTCTTTAAAACAGTCTAGATATTTACTAGATGCTGCAATTGATTACGGGATTAATTTTTTTGATACATCAGAGTTTTATGACAATTACTCACATCTTGCATATTTAAGTAAAACTAATAAAGATGTTGTCATAGTATCTAAATCTTATGCATATACTAAAGATGGTGCCAGAAAAAGCGTTCATAAAGCCTTGCATGAACTTGAGAGAGATTATATAGATATTTTTTGTTTACATGAACAAGAATCTCAACTCACATTAAAAGGGCATACCGAAGCTTTAGAAGAACTTTATAAAATGAAAAAAGAAGGCTTGATTAGGGCAATCGGAATGTCTACACATTTTATACAAGGTGTAAAAGCAGCAACTATAAATCCATATATAGAAGTTGTTCAAGCAATAGTCAATAAATATGGAGTGGGTATTGTAGATGGTTCAATGGATGAAATGAATAATGCATTAAAGGATTTAAAAAGTAGAAAAAAAGGTATTTATGCAATGAAGGTACTAGGCGGAGGAAGTCTTTATAAAGATGTGAAAAGTTCTTTTAATTTTATAAAAAACTATAACTATATTGATTCTTTTGCACTAGGCATAGGAGATATCTCTGAGTTAGATTTTGCTATTAAATATCTAATAAACAATATTGAAGACAAAGAGTTAGTTAGAAAAACGACAAATATTAAAAGAAAATTATACATATCAGATTGGTGTATGGGATGTGGTGCGTGTTTAAATAAGTGCTCACAGAAAGCACTAAAAATCAAAGATAATAAGGCAATTGTTGATTCTAGTAAGTGTATATTATGTGGTTATTGCGTTGGAGTATGCCCACAACTTGCTATTAAAATTTTTTAGGATGTGAGTATATGAGAGTTATGGCACTAGATATAGGTGAAGTAAGGATAGGTATAGCTTTAACAGATCCATTATGTTTAATAGCTTCACCGTATGATGTACATGTAAGAAGTGATATTAAAACAGATGTAAAGTTTTTTAAGGACTTAATACAGAGCAAAAAGGTTAGCGTATTAGTAGCTGGATTACCTAAACATTTGGATGGAAATGAAGGAAAGACTGCTGCTAAAATAAGAGGATTTATTAGTGAACTAAAGCAAGAAATTGATATAGAGATTGTTTTTCAAGATGAAAGATTTACATCAAAAAGCGCAGACCAATTTTTGATTAATCAGAATATGAGAAGAAAAAAGAGAAGAAATGTAATAGACAAAATGGCAGCACAGATTATATTGCAGAATTATTTAGATAAAATGAAGAATCAATAGCTTGACGTTTAAAGAAAGACAATTTACAATGTAATCAGTTGAATGGGGGAATAAAATATGTCATTCCAAGAAGAAGAGATTATTGTATTAATTGATGAAGATGACAATGAAATTGAGTTTGAGATAATTGAGATTTTTGAAACTACTGACGACAATAAGTATGCTTTTCTATTACCATCAGATGAAGAAGAAGAATCTATAATAATGAAAATTATTTTAGATGAAGATGGGGAAGAGATACTAGTGGAGATAGAAGATGATTTAGAGTGGGAAGAAGTAATCCAGGCTTGGGAAGATTATATTTCTGAATTAGAAGAAGAATAAAAAAGGGTCATATGACCCTTTTTTCATAATTTATTGTAGAAAGGTGCAGCAATGAAAAAAATAAAAAAGTTTTTATCAAAACTTGTCATTATATTAGTTACCATCACATTAATATTTACTATAGTTAGAGTTACTGCGAATATTATAAAAGAAGAAAAAGTTTTATACCTAGAAGTCCCATCTGGTTACAATCCCCAACAGATAGCAAATATGTTAAAAGCTAATGGGATTATTGACTCTGCATTTCTTTTTAGAAGTATTGTTAAAATTAGTCCAAACTCTTCAAGTTTAAAAGCTGGTTTATATGAATTTAGTTCTAAGGAGTCTATTCCATCAATAATATCAAAGTTGGTAGATGGAAGGGTTGCTGAGTATGAAGACATAAGGATTACTATTCCTGAAGGTAAAAATATCGAAGATATGGCTGAAATATTTGCAGAAAATAAACTATTTAGTAAAGAAGATTTCTTAAATCAAATCAGGTCTTATGAAACTGAATATATTTGGGCTAAAGATATACCTAGTGAGAGAGTAGAATATAAATATGAAGGATATTTATTTCCTGATACATATGACTTTAGAACAATAACAACACCTAAAATTGTTATAGATAAGTTAGTTAAAAGGTTTAATCAGCAAGTATATGAGTTATATGAAAGTAGTGATAAGGAGTATGATTTGACTTTTCATGAGTTAGTAACTTTGGCTTCTATCGTAGAAAAGGAAGCAGTACTACATGAAGAAAGACCAATTATTGCTAGTGTCTTTTATAATAGGTTGGATGTTAATCAAGCACTTCAAAGTTGTGCTACTGTTCAATATGTATTAGAAGAACATAAAGAAGTATTATCTACAGCAGACACACAGATAGAATCTCCTTTTAATACATACAAATATCCAGGATTGCCTCCTGGGCCAATATCTTCAATAAGTCAAGCCTCTTTTAAGGCAGTTTTGAACCCTGAAGATACTAATTATAGATATTTCCATGCAATAGGTGGCGGAAAACATAGTTTCAGTGTGACATACCAAGAACATTTAGATTCAATAAATAACAATAGGTAGGTGTATTAAAATGAGTAAAGTAGAATTGTTAGCTCCAGCAGGAAATATAGAAAAATTAAGATTTGCAATTAAATACGGAGCTGATGCAGTATATTTAGGAGGTACAGAATTTGGTTTAAGAGCATTTGCAGGTAATTTTACTGTAAAAGAAATGGAAGAAGCAGTTGATTTCGCTCATAAAAATGGAGCAAAGATCTATGTGACAGTAAATATAATAGCACATAATGATGATTTAGAATCTTTAGAAGACTACTTGTTGCAGTTAGAAGATTTAGATATAGATGCATTGATAATAGCTGACCCAGGTATAGTAAGGATTGCCAGAGATACAGTTCCAAATATGGAAATACATCTAAGCACACAAGCCAGTAATACTAATTGGAGTGCAGCAAAATTCTGGCATAATTTTGGGGTAAAGAGAATTATTTTAGCAAGGGAACTGACCTTAAATGAGATAAATGAGATGGTAAAAAAAGTTCCAGAGATAGATTTTGAAGCATTTATTCATGGAGCAATGTGTGTTTCATATAGCGGTAGATGCTTATTAAGTAACTACTTAGCTGGTAGAGATGCAAACAGAGGACAATGTGCACAACCTTGTCGGTGGGAATATGACTTAATTGAAAAGAATAGACCTAATCAAAAATTTACTATGAAACAAGATCAAAAAGGTACATATATTTTTAACTCTAAAGATATGAACACGATAGAAATATTGCCAATGATTATTAAAACTGGCGTCAAATCTCTTAAAATTGAAGGACGTATGAAAAGCCTACACTATGTTTCAACAGTTACTAAAATATATAGAGAAGCAATTGATAGCTATTATAAAAACCCTGATGATTATAAGGTAAAAAAAGAATGGATAGAAGAACTAAATAAACCAAGTCATAGACCATTTTTCCCTGGGTTTTATTTAAAAAAACCTAGTGATAGCAGAGAAAGTCAGCATGTTGAGACTTCAAAATATTATCGTGATTATGATTTTATTGGGATTGTAAGAGATTTTGATGAAGAAAAAGGTTTAGCTTTAATAGAACAAAGAAATTTATTTGAGCTTAATGAAGAAATAGAGATTATGAATATTAAAGGTGATACTTTTAAAACTATTATTACGGAAATAATAGATCATGAAACTAAAGAGAATATTTCTAGAGCTCCACATGCTCAGCAATTAATCTGGATTAACGTAGCAAAAAATGTTAAAAATGGTTCTATTTTAAGGAGAAAAGTTGATGAGTAGACCAATATTAATTGGAATTGCTGGAGGAAGTGGATCTGGAAAGACTACGGTTGCTAAAGCCTTAAAAAAGAAGCAAAAGGATAACATTTTGATTATTGAACAAGATGCTTATTATCGTAATAGAGAAGATTTGTCATATAAAGAAAGATGTTTATTAAATTATGACCATCCCAATGCTTTTGATACTGATCTCTTGTGTAAGCATTTGGTTAAGCTTCTTAATGGAAATGAAATAGATAAGCCAATCTATGATTTTAGTATTCATTTAAGGAAAAATGAAACAAAAAAGATCAAATCATGTCCTATTATTATTCTTGAGGGGATACTGGTATTAGAGAGTAAAAGATTAAGGGATCTAATGGATATTAAAGTTTATGTAGACACCGATGCTGATGTGAGGGTTTTAAGAAGATTGAAAAGAGATATAAATGAAAGAGGCAGAACGTTAGAGTCTGTAATTAACCAGTATTTAAGTACAGTAATGCCTATGCATAATGCTTTTGTTGAACCAAGTAAAAGATATGCTGACATTATCATTCCTGAAGGTGGTAAGAATATAGTTGCTATAGATATATTAAATAGCAAGTTAAACAATGTAAAATCTTTTGAGGATGAGTATTAATGAGTTTATTAACACCAGATTATATTTTTGACACAATTTATGATGTTGACTTAAAGATGTTAAAAAAAGAAGGTATAAAACTACTTTTAATTGATATTGATAATACAATTATTCCTTGGGATAGCTCATTAGTTGATAAGAAGTTGAAAAGGTTATTTCAAAAAATGAAAGATGAAGGTTTTATAGTGAGAATTTTATCAAATGCTCCTAATGAAAGGGTTAAAGCCATTTCAGAAGAATTAAATGTTAAGGGTATCGGCCGTTCTCTAAAACCATTATCATTAAATTTTAAAAAGAGCATAAAAGATGAAGGTATACTAAAAGAACAAACTGCAATGATAGGAGATCAAATTTTTACAGATTTGTTAGGAGCTAAACTAGCAGGTATTAAATCAATATTAGTTACTCCTCTAAGTGAAAAAGAGTTAAAAGCAACAAGATTTATGAGATTGTTAGAGAGATTAGTAAGAAAATAAATTATTTGAAGGTGATTTTTTGAGAATTTTAGGTATTGATCCAGGACTTGCTATTACTGGGTTTGCAATTATAGAAGAACATAATAATAATAGAATACCTATCTCATATGGGTGTATACGAACCAGTTCTAAAGAAGATCATTACAAGAGGTTGCTTACAATTCATAATGATATTACAGAAATTATCAATAAATATCAGCCTGTTGTAGCAGCTGTTGAAAAGCTGTTTTTCAATAAAAATGTACGAACAGCTCTTAAAGTAGGTGAGGCAAGAGGGGTGGTTTTATTAGCGATAGCTAAAGCTAATTTAGAAATTTTTGAGTATACACCATTACAAGTAAAGCAAGCACTAGTCGGGTACGGTAGAGCAGATAAAAAACAAGTCCAGTATATGGTTAAGTCAGAATTTAATCTTAAAAAAGCCCCTTCACCAGATGATGTTGCAGATGCTTGTGCAGTTGCATTAACTCATATTCGTTCTAGAAAATATCAAGATATGATAAAGGAGTACAAATAATGTTTGAGTATATTCAAGGAACTTTAAAATATATCGGTTCTGATTATGTTGTAGTAGATATAAATGGCGTAGGATTTAAAATTTATACAAGAGTGAATAGTATTTCTGGGATAGTAGATAAAGAAGAAAATTTAAAACTATATAATTATCTTAATGTCAGAGAGAAAGAGATAAGTCTTTATGGCTTTTCTAGTAAACAAGAGTTAGAATTATTTGAGTTATTAATTAATGTTTCAGGAATTGGGCCTAAAGTAGCTCTTAATATATTAAACAATACTAATGCAAAGGACTTAGTTACTGCAATTGCTTTTGAAGATGTGAAAGCATTAACTAAATTACCAGGAGTAGGAAAAAAGACTGCCCAGAAGATATTATTAGAATTAAAAGATAAACTTTCTATAAATGACATTGATGAAGATATTAGACCAAGTGAATTCAAAGAAGAAAATAGCGCAGTATCTGAAGCAATATTAGCATTAGAATCGTTAGGTTATGATCCAATGGAATCTACAAAAGCAGTCAGGAAAGTATCAAATAAGAATTTGAACTTGACTGTAGAGGATTTAATAAAAAATGCACTAAAAGAACTGGCTAGATTTTAGGAGAGATTATTTTGATTGAAGAGAAACAAGATAGAGTTATCAGTGCAGAACATAAAGAGATAGATATAGAGCTAGAAAAATCACTAAGACCTAATTATTTCAGTGAATATATAGGTCAAACTAAGGTTGTTGAAAATTTAAAAATTTTTATACAAGCAGCAATAGGTAGAAAGGAAGCTTTAGACCATGTATTGTTATATGGACCTCCAGGCCTTGGGAAAACAACACTAGCTCATATTATAGCTAACGAAATGAGGTCAAATATAAGAGTTACTTCTGGACCAGCTATTGAAAGGCCAGGTGATCTTGCAGCTATATTGACCAACCTTGACAAAGGAGATGTCCTTTTTATAGATGAGGTACATAGATTAAACAGGACAGTAGAAGAAGTACTTTATTCTGCAATGGAGGACTATGCTCTAGATATTGTTGTCGGAAAAGGACCAAGTGCTAGATCAATAAGGTTAGATTTGCAAAATTTTACACTAATTGGTGCTACTACAAGAGCTGGAAGTCTATCTTCTCCTTTAAGAAGCAGATTTGGTGTAGTTAGTAGGCTTCAGTATTATCAGATTGATGAACTAAGTGACATAATAGAACGTTCTGCACGAATATTAGAAATTGGAATTGAGTCTAATGGTGCTCTTGAAATTGCTAAAAGATCAAGAGGGACACCAAGGGTTGCTAATAGATTGTTAAAAAGAGCTAGAGATTATGCTGAAGTAAAAGCCGATGGTGTTATAACATATGATGTTGCAATAGCAGCACTAAAGATGTTGGAAGTAGATCAATATGGGCTTGATGCAGTTGATAGAAAACTTTTGCTAATGATAATTGAAAAGTTTGATGGTGGTCCTGTAGGGCTTGATACTATGGCAGCAGCAATTAGTGAGGCTCCAGAAACAATAGGCGATGTATATGAACCATTTCTGCTGCAACAAGGGTTTTTACAGAGAACTCCAAGAGGTAGAATTGCGACCAGTTTTGCATATAAATATTTCGATAAATCGCTAAATAGCGAAAAACAAAAAAGCTTATTTGATAAAGAGTGATATAATATGAAGATTTTATTACATATTTGTTGTGGGCCATGTGCAAGTGCTATAATTGAGTTTTTACAAAATGAAAAACACGATGTGTATGGATACTTTTATAACCCAAACATACATCCTTTGGTTGAGTATAGAAAGAGAAAAGAGTCAGCTTATAAGATTGCAAAAGTAAAAGAAGTTAAAATGATAGGTGATCCTCAGTACGGATTGAAAGAGTATTTAAAAGAAGTAGTGTTTAGAGAGAATAAAAGATGTTATCTCTGTTATAATATGAGAATTTCAGAGACAGCAAGATTGGCCCGAAAAGGCAAATTTGATGCTTTTACTACTTCACTACTAATTAGCCCTTATCAAAATCATGAACAGATTATTGAACTTGCTAATATTAGTGCTGATAGAGAGAATGTTAAATTTTATTATCATGATTTTAGAGAACTGTTTAAAAGAAGTTTAGAATTATCTAATAAACATGATTTATATAGACAACAATATTGTGGATGCATTTATAGTGAAGAAGAGAGATACAGGAACCAAAAAAGTATTGAATAGAATTTATTAATAGGATGGAGATTTTATGTCGCACAAACTTAAAGATTACAATTATGATCTGCCAGAAAAATATATAGCTCAAAAGCCAATTTATCCAAGAGATCATTCTAAATTAATGATAATTGATGAAAATAAAGATGAGTTCATTCATGACAGATTTTATAATATTTTAAATTACTTAGACAAAGGCGATGTATTAGTAGTTAACAACTCTAAAGTTATACCAGCCAGATTGCATGGTGTTAAGGTCCCAACCGGTGGAAAAGTTGAAGCACTTTTACTAAAAAAGCATAAAGATGATAATGTATGGGAATGTTTAGTCAAACCTGCCAGAAGACTAAAAAAAGGCCAGGATATTTCTTTTGGTAATGGGAAATTAAAATCAAAAATAATTAAAGAACTTCCTGAAGGAAGAAGGCTTTTGGAGTTTGAAAAAACAGAAGATTTAGATAATATTATTGATAAAATAGGAGAAATGCCACTTCCTCCATATATAAAACAGGAGTTAGAGGATAAAAATAGATATCAGACTGTTTATGCTAAGTGGAGAGGGTCGGCAGCTGCACCTACAGCTGGGTTACACTTTACGGATGATTTAATTTCAAAGCTTGAAGATAAAGGTGTAATTATTGCAGAAGTTATGCTACATGTTGGTTTAGGGACTTTTAGACCAGTGGATGAAAAGGATATAACTAAGCATAATATGCATTCTGAATATTATGAAATTGATAATAAGACTGCAGCTTTATTAAATAACGCAAAAGTGAATGGAAAAAAAATTGTGGCTGTAGGGACTACTTCAATAAGAGTTTTAGAATCTGCATCAGATTCTAATGGATTACTAAAAGGAAATAAGGGAAAAACAGATATATTCATATACCCAGGGTATAGATGGAAGTTTGTTGATTCATTAATTACAAATTTTCATTTACCTAAATCATCTTTACTTATGTTAGTCAGTGCATTTGTTGGAAGAGATAAGATTTTACATGCATATGAAGAAGCTAAAGATCATAATTATAGATTTTTCAGTTTCGGAGACGCAATGTTTTTAACAAGGAGAAGTTAAATGAGTTTTAAATATGAATTAAAATATGAATCAAAGGAGACCAATGCAAGGCTTGGGAAAATAACCACTCCCCATGGTGAAATTAATACACCTGTATTTATGCCTGTTGGAACTCAAGCTACAGTAAAAACCTTAGAGCCTCATGAGCTCGATGAAACTAATAGCCAAATTATTCTTAGTAATACTTATCATTTATACCTAAGACCAGGAAGAGAAATTGTAAAAAAAGCTGGTGGTCTTCATAATTTCATGAATTGGAATAAACCTATTTTAACTGATAGTGGAGGATATCAAGTATTTAGTTTAGGTGACTTAAATAAGATTAGTGAGGATGGAGTTGAATTTCAGTCACACATTGATGGTTCATATCATTTTATGAGACCCGAAGATTCTATAGAAATCCAAAATGATTTAGGTGCGGATATAATAATGTCTTTTGATGAGTGTGCACCTTACCCTTGTGATTATGATTATGCAGTCAAGGCTATGGAGCGGACACATAGATGGGCAAAAAGAAGCAAAGAAGCTCACAAAAGGCAAAATGAGCAAGCTCTTTTTGGTATAATCCAAGGAGCATTTTATAAGGATTTAAGAATTGAAAGTGCAAAAATACTTAGCTCAATGGATTTTCCAGGTTATTCTATTGGCGGTTTGAGTGTTGGAGAACCAAAAGATATTATGTATGAGATGTTAGAAGCAGTTAATCCATATATGCCTAAAAACAAACCTAGATATTTAATGGGTGTTGGATCTCCGGACTGTCTTATTGAGGGAGTAATTAGAGGGATTGATATGTTTGATTGTGTATTACCCACTAGAATTGCAAGACATGCAAAGGCTATGACTAGTGAAGGAGGAGTTACAATTAAAAATGCACAATATTCAGATGATTTTTCTCCTTTAGACCCTAATTGTGATTGCCATGTATGTAAAAATTACACTAGAGCATATATAAGACATTTATTTAAGGCAAAAGAAATGTTAGCAGGTAAACTAGTAACATATCATAATATATATTTTCTTAATGGTTTAATGAGTGATATTAGGAAAGCAATAAAAGGTGAATACTTGAAAGACTTTAGAAAAGAGTTCTTTGAAAAGTACTATTCTAGAGATAAAAGAATTTACAGAGTATAAATTAGTAGCAATGGAGGCACTATGATTAATAAGTTGAAAAAAAATAAAAAAAAGATAGCTATTTATCTTGTTATAATAATCATAGCATTTTTAATAGGATATTTACCTACTGGATATTACTGCATGATGCCAGGTAATATAATAAGCTTAAATGAGATGGTGGAAGTAAATAGTATAAACTCTAATAATTCTTTTAATATGACTACTGTTAGTGTGATAAAAGCTAGCCTACCAGTTTTAGTATTTGGAAAAATAGCACCAAATGTTAGAGTAGAGCCAGAAGGTAGAGTTATACCAGAAGGTTGGACAGAGAAAGAGTATAATATATACTCTCAATATCTAATGACAAATAGCCATAATAATGCAAAGCTTGCAGTTGCAAATTATCTAGGCATTGATTATATTGAGATTAACCAAGAACCTTATATATTAAGGGTTGTAAAAGGTGGACCATCATATGGAATGTTAAAATCTGGCGATATTATAGTTTCGATTAATGATAAGAAAATAGATAATGTTGATGATGCAAAAAAGACAATAGGAATGCATAAACCAGATGAAAAAATAGATATAGTTATTGAAAGAAATGATGGAGAAATTGTAACCGAGCAGATTGTATTAGGTCAAACTGATGAGGGTGATGCTCTACTGGGAGTAAATATCATAACAAAAGATAAAGAAGTAATTTTACAAGGTTATGATATTAATATAAAAACTGGAAGTATTACAGGCCCATCAGCTGGAGCAATGATTTCAATGGAATTGCTAAATAAGATTGGAGAGATTGAAATACCTGAAGGAGTGCTGGTGGCCGGTACCGGAACGATAAGTGCTGATGGGAAAATTGGCTCTATCGGAGGAATTAATCAAAAAATTGTTACTGCATTTAGAAAAGGTATTAATGTTTATTTTATGCCAAAAGGTAATATTGATGATATAAGTATAGACCTGCATAAATATGAAGATATGGAAATAGTCTATGTTGATAATATTAGTCAGATAATAAATTTTAGAGCTGACTTAAAAAATGATCCTGATTCAGGATTATTTTTTTATTATTATAGGATAAACAAAGTCTTGTCTGCCCATAAATCTTCTCCTTAATTTTTTTGAATTAAAATATATATCTGTTGATCTTAAATCAAGTGCCCATGATAATTTAGAAAAATTGTTACTAGGTACAAATGTAGATGTTTTTTGAATAATTGGCACGGCTACACCTTTCTGCCATGTCTTGATTTTTTTGCTTTTATTAACATTCATCCCTAATACTCTTAAATAAGGTAAATTTGTTTGCATTAAAGACTCTTGATATATTTCATTATTAATGCTTAATAGCAATCTAATTAGAAGTCTTTGTATTCTGCTGGAAGGATATCTTTTACTGGTACACATAGAGATGAAATTATTTACTGAACTAGCTTTATATATATTATTCTTTAAAAGTTCAGGCATACCAATTTCTATTTCAGGTAAAGACCTAATCTCGTCTAGAGAGTATTTTTTCACTAAGTAAAAAATTACTTCTTCGAAATCGTCAATTTTTATAAATTCATTTTTAGTAACCTTCTCTTTAATTATAAGAAAGCTTTCTTTTGGAATAGTTTTTTTTATTTTCTCTAGGTTAAGTATAATGTTTCTAATTGCGGTTGCACTAGAAATGCTTTTAATACTTTTATCATGATATTTATTTTCTTTTCTTTTAATAGAAAGAGAATTGATATCGAGATCATGTTTTAATATGCTTTTTAAATAAGATATGCCTAAAATATTATTAGATTCATTAAAATGTTTTTTTAAGTGAGGATATAAATCGGCAAAAGTACTCTCAAATGCTTCTGGATAAGATAAGCCTTTGTCTAGAAAAGCTTTAATTTTCCTTTTGAATATATCAGATTCGTTATTAGAAATTTTGGCAATTTGCCATAATTTATCAATATCATTAGTTTCAGAACCGAAAACAAAAGAGGTAGCATTTATTGCTTTTAAGGCTAATATTGAGCCATTTGCAAAATTATCCGAACTACTCGTTGAATAAATAGTAGGTAATTCAACTACTAAATCGATACCATTTAATAGTGCCATTTTTGTTCTTACCCATTTATCAAAAATTGCAGGTTCTCCTCTTTGGACAAAGTTTCCACTCATTACAGCTATAGTGAGATCAGGGTTAGTCAATTTCAAAGTTTCTTGTAGATGATAACTGTGTCCGTTATGAAAAGGATTGTATTCTGCAATTATACCAGTTATAATCATGTTGACTCACCCCCTAGTTTTAGATATAATACTTTTGTTGTAATCATGTCATAAATCTGAGTTTAATTCAAATCGTTTTAATTGTTTAGGAGGAAGTTTGATGAAAATATTAGTTATAAACTGTGGTAGTTCTTCATTAAAGTATCAAGTATTTAATATGGATAAAGAAGATGTATTAGCTAAAGGTAATGTCGAAAGAATTGGAATAGAAGGTTCATTTATTAAGTATAAAAGCTTTAAAGGATTTAGCTCAAAAGTAGAACATGAAATAAATGACCATAATGATGCAATAAAACTCGTTTTTGAAGTTCTAACAGATAAAGAGAATGGTGTAATAAAAGATGTAAGTGAAATTGATGCTATTGGTCACAGAGTAGTTCATGCCGGAGAGAAATATGCTAGTTCAGTTTTGATCACTGAAGATGTTAAAAATGCTTTAAAAGAGTGTATTGAGCTTGCACCACTTCATAATCCTCCAAATATAATAGGTATTGAAGCATGTGAAAAAGTTATGCCAGAAGTTAAGCATGTAGGAGTTTTTGATACTGCTTTTCATCAAACAATGCCAAAAAAATCATTTTTATATGGTTTACCTTATGAGTTTTATGAGAAATACGGTTTGAGAAGATATGGTTTTCACGGCACAAGTCATAAATATGTTGCAAATAGAGCAGCAAAAATGCTAAATAAACCATTAAAAGAGTTAAAAATAGTAACTTGTCATCTTGGAAATGGTGCTAGCGTTACAGCTGTAGATAATGGAAAATCAGTAGATACTAGCATGGGCTTTACACCGCTAGAAGGGTTAATTATGGGAACAAGATGTGGAGATATTGATCCAGCAATTGTACCTTTCCTTATGGATAAAGAGGGTTTAGATACTGATCAGATTAATAATTTAATGAATAAAGAATCTGGTGTTTTAGGAATCTCTGGAGTAAGTAACGATTTTAGAACATTAGAAGATGCAGCTAATGATGGTAATGATTTAGCTCAAATTGCTCTAGATGCGTTTGCTTATAGAGTAAGAAAGTATATTGGAGCATATGTAGCAGCAATGGACGGTGTAGATGCAATTGTATTTACAGCAGGTATTGGTGAGAATAGTGATGTAATAAGAGAAATGATCTGTTCTAACTTGTCTTATCTTGGTGTTGAAATTGACCCTGAGTTAAATGGACAAAGAGGAAGAGAGTTAGATATTACTACAGAGGAAGCAAAAACAAGAATATTAGTTATACCTACAAATGAGGAATTAATGATAGCGAGAGATACTAAAGAAATAATTGAAAATTTATAATAATTTGACGAATCATATAAAAAAAAGTATAATACTTCGGAGTGTGATGAAATGTCTTCAATGGTAAGCTTCATTTTGGAGAAAGACCAAAAGAGATCTATAACTAGAGAAATGGAGTTCCATGGTGATGGAGTTAATGCAAAAGGTATTGCTTATGTAGACTTAGAAAATACCAATTATGGGATAGATATTTCAATAAAATTTGATGCTGAGGTCTTTTTAGTTTGTTCAAGGTGTGCAGAAGATTATGTAAAACAGCAATTAATTGAACATAATATCATTATAGCTAAGACAGATGATGGTTTAGAATTAGATGATGAAACTGCAGAAATGAACGTTATTAATATGGCTCAAAGAACTTTGAACTTACATGAATTGTTGAGACAATTGCTAATAGAAAAACAAGAAATGCGCCCATTGTGTGATGAAAACTGTAAAGGATTATGTCCAATTTGCGGTACTAATTTGAATTACGATAATTGTGATTGTAAAGAGAATCAAACAGATCCTAGATGGGCAAAATTAAAATCTTTAGATATATCGAAAGAGGAGGTGTAGATAATGGCTGTACCAAAGCAAAAAAAATCAAGAGCAAATACAAGGATGGGCCGATCTCACTGGAAATTGAATCCAAAAAACGTCGTAGAATGTCCTGAATGTCATGAGCCAAAGTTACCACATCGTTTGTGTCCTTCATGTGGTTTTTACAACGGAAGAAAAGTTAAAGAAGTTTAATAAAGAACCGACTGCAAAGCAGTCGGTTTTTCTGTTAAAATAGTATATAAGATATTACTAATCTAGGGAGAGATTAAATTGAAAATTGCAATAGATTGTATGGGAAGCGACAAAGGCCCTGAAGTGATGATTAAAGGAGCTCTTACAGCTGCTAGTAATTATAATGACTTAGAACTAGTCTTTGTTGGAAATGAAAACAAAATTAAAAATATTTTAAAAAACATAAAAATTGACAATCATACTTATAAAATTCATAATACTACACAAGTAATAAAAAATCATGATAAGCCAATCATTGCAGTGAGATCCAAAAAAGATTCATCAATGGTTGTTGCCGCTAGAATGGTAAGTAATAAAAAAGTTGATGCAATGATAACTGCAGGAAGTACTGGAGCTTATTTAACAAGTGGGTTACTAATCATTGGAAGATTAAAAGATATAAGAAGACCCGCTTTGTCAGCAATCATACCTTCTTATGTAATTGGTAATAAAGAAGCTCTTTTATTAGATTGTGGTGCAAATATGGATGCCTCTAGTGATGACCTAGTTAATTATGCTATAATGGGACATATATATGCTAAAGAATTAATGGCTAGAAAATCACCTCGTTTGTCTTTACTGAATGTAGGTGTTGAAGAAGGTAAAGGTAATAAGGTTGTAAAAGAGACTTATCAGATTTTGAAAGAAAGCGATCTGAATTTTATTGGAAATATTGAGGCTAGGACAGTTTTTAATGGAGAAACTGATGTAGTTATTTGTGATGGTTTTTCTGGAAATGTAGCAATAAAGACTTTTGAAGGAGCAGCTAAAGCGCTTATGAGAAAATTGAAAGATGCATTGATGAGCGACTTTAAAAGTAAAGTAGGAGCTCTATTACTTAAAAATAATTTAGAGGAAATGAAAAAAGATCTTGATTATAATCAATATGGAGGCGGGGTTTTATTAGGGATTAAAGGAATAGCAGTAAAATGCCATGGAAGTGCGACGGAGCTGGCAATAGAGATTGCTTTAGGACAGACCTATGAGATGGTTAAAGGAAATATTGTAGAAGTTATAGCAAGAGAATTAAAGAAAAAGACAAGTAAGGAGAATTAATAATGACTATTAAGGAAAAAGTGATAAAGATATTAGCGGATAAGTTAGAGCTTGCTGTTGAAGATATTAGTGAAGATTCTGATATCTATGATGATTTAGATGCAGATTCAATTGATTTATTAGAAGTTATTTTAGAAGTAGAAAATGAATTTGATTGTGAAATTGATGACCAAGAGATTGCAGAAATTAGACTAGTTGGTGATGCAATCAAACTCTTGGAAGAAAGGATAGAAGATGAAAAATAATGGAATAACTTTTTTCACACAGCAAACTGGTTACCTATTTAAGAATAAAGAACTATTTGATGTTGCAACAACACATACATCTTTTGCGTATGAGAATGATTTAGAGTATGATTATGAAAGATTAGAATATTTAGGTGATGCAGTAATAGAGCTAGTAATTTCAGAGGAACTTTATAGAAGATTCCCAAAAGCAACTGAAGGACAATTAACTTTTTTGAGGTCTAGAATTGTTAGACAAAAATCTTTAGTGGAAGTAGCAAAAGAAATTGGATTGCCAGGTTTAGTACTATTAGGAA
>CAZCFQ010000027.1:12653-20217 GCA_964497955.1 uncultured Clostridiaceae bacterium | reverse complement strand
CATTACAACAAAAATACCATAATATCCTATAATAAAAACGTTTAACCCTATCCATATAATACAAAAATATATTATCACCAAAATCACAATAAGGAGTGTGGCCTATAATACCTTATGGGTTCACACTACTCAATAAACATAAAAATACCATAACTAAAATCGACATATTGCATATTATAAAGCAAGCCAATCTACATTAAATATAATTCTCACTTACACTTGTACTCAACTTTATGCTCTTTTAAATGAGTTATATTTTTTATAGTATAAATCCCACTTACTCACTAACTCTATAACAGATCTTTGATTTAATCCCTTAAATATTAACCATATATCATTATCAGTTTTATTAGAGCTAATACTATTTGCAATATAATAAGCACTTACTGAGCTACCGAAATTTTATATAATGAAATATAAAGACATTTAAGCGATAATTAAAAACATTATAATACCATCTGGACCAACTACACACAAAAACTAATAAGCCTCCTTAGCTATGGATTGGGACTCATTAGCATTAAATCCTGCAACATTATATTCTTCTTCTATCAACTACAAAGTTTAAAAAGAAAACATTGTTACCATATACAAAACACCTTCAATTACCCTTCTAAAAAATCACCGTGTCGATAGCAAGATCTCTGTATCTGTTCTTGAAGCTGAGTACACATTATTCACTCACTACTGCGTAAATTAATCACAATATTCTATATCCTCTTGCTCATGAGTTGAGTACTTCTTTAATATTAAGAACTTCTAACCCATTTTATCTTTTTAATATAGTTGTCTTCATATTTAGTCAAATATTAATTATTTACTTCATTTGAAATAGTATTATTTATCAATATCAAAGTCACAGCTAAGTCTATCCTTATTCTTCAGAGAACATAATCTTCTGATTGATAGATAACTGTATTAGTTAATAATGTATGCTTATTGTTATCAAATGAAATATTATACCATTAAACCACTCCGACCACTGAGTCTGAAGAGATATTTTACTCTAACTTGATTAGTCTTATTTGCTTTCATATGTAATGTCTTAAGACTTATTCCTGGCATTATTTCCAATCAACTTTCTTTTAAATACAAAAATGTCTAAACATTGACTCATTTGATATAAGAAGTATATATCACAAACTGAATCATGTTTAGACACTAAAGTGTTGTTTTAATATTACTAAGGTGTTGTTTTAATCATTTCATATTACATATTGATAATCCCTAAAGAGCTAGCTCTTTTTATAGCAGACGTACGATTATTTACTCCTAGTTTCCCATAGATGCGTCTATTATGTCCTTTCACTGTATCAATTGCTAAGAATAATTCTTCGCATATTTCGCGATTCGATAAACCTTGTGAAATAAGCTCTAAAACTTCAATTTCACGTTTGCTCAAATTATTAGTAAGAGGCTGATATAAAGTTACAGTTTTTGATTGATTCATATTTCTTTTATCTAATGCAAATGCATCTAATAATTTGTTCTTGTAATCCAACACTTTTCCAACAACAGAAGTCCGCTTTAATATTTCTACAACTTCCTCACCTTCGTCAATAAAATCTCTCATGTTACCATCAGGTTCTGCAAGTATCATTGCTTTCTCTAACAACATTTTTGAGTTAATAGTTTTTAAAACCTTATGGTAGGCAAGTGAAAGTAAGATTAGTATTTCTAAGTTTGTACCCTCTTGACCAGTTTTTTTAATGTCTAAAAGCATTGGTTCAAGTAAACTTATTGCTTTATATCCTTCATTCTTTGCAAGATATATCCTTGCTTCATAAATAGGAATTTTAAAATCCTTGACTAGCCTATACGCTTCTGGCAATTTCCCTTGCTTAATCAATACTAACACCTTTGCACTAATAATCTCTGGTATTTTCCTTATAAATTTATTTAGTTTAGCAGTTTTATATGCTTTATCCAAAATACTTGCTGCCCCATTAAAGTCTTTGTTGAAAATTTTAATTTGTGCAAGAAGTATTTTACAAGCTATTATAATGTCTGTATTTACTAACTGCTTAGATAACTCAATACTCTTTTCACAATGATTTAGTGCTTTTTCTATGTTATTCCATTTATAGAAGATACGGGCTAAACCGATATGCGAAAAATATGAAGCGGTTGAATATGAAACACTTCCTTGATCCTTAATACATTTTTGGTATGTTTTAGCTGCCAAGTGAAGTTTGCCTTGCTGTTCATACACCAGACCCAGTACGGCTTTAGCAGAAATCCCAACAACATAATTTTCTGTAGAATTACATATCCTTATTGTCTCTTCTAATGTGCTCCTTGCACAATCTAAATTGCCTTGCTCACAATAAGCCATCCCTAGTATCCAATTATTGGAGGTTCGTACCGCTATATTTTCAGGATGTAAGTATTCAAGTGCTCTTTTTGACTGACTAAGAGCTTCTTGAACATTTCTCTGTGTTACTGCCAAGAATGCTCTATTTGAAGCAATATGACCTATCAAATCTTTATTAAAACTATTTTGTTCTTTTTTATCTAATGCTAACTCTGCAGAACCAAGTTTATCCTCGACAGCATCGAACTTACTCATCATACATAATATTGATGCATAAGTTACCCATAGCGACGGGTGCGAATCAAGAATGTTTTTTTCTAGAGAGTTCAACCAACTCAAAATAGGAGTTAATGCACCTTTATATTGTAAAGGTATTCCATTACCTTTTATCAATCTTTGTGCAAGATCAATATCTTTTGCTTTAGTCGCATGAATGAACGCTTCAACAAAAAGATCATTTTTTTCATACCAGCTACTTGCAAGCAAGTGCAAATCTTCTAGGTTAACATCCTTGCTTATACCTTCCATCATATTGCTATTAGCCATTCTCTGTCTAAGTATTTCTGCAAATAAATGATGGTAACGATACCAACGACGTTCTGAATCTAATGGTATAATGAACATATTTATTCTTTCTAGATGCTCTAGGGTCTCTTGCCCTAAAATTTTATTATTTGGAAAAATATGATCACATAATGGACCACACATACGATCCAACACAGATGTTTTAAATAAAAACTCCTTAATATGTTTGGGGAGTCTATTTAAGACTTCTTCAACTAAATAATCAATTATATATCGATTGCTTCCAGTAAAGGATTCAATAAATCCCATAATATCATCACTGCTTTGCATCGATATTGCAGCTAATTTAATCCCAGCAATCCAGCCTTCGGTACGCATTTTAAGCGCAGATATATCTTCTTCTATAAGTTTAAAACCTAATATCTGATTCATCAACTCAGCTATTTCAGATTGCTTAAAGCGCATATCTGCTATGCGAACTTCTACTATTTGTCCTCGTGCTCTCAATCTTGCTATTGGTAAACAAGGCTCAACTCTAGTAGATATAATCAGATGCATTTGAGATGGCATATTATCTATTAGAAATGTTAGTGCATCATTTACTTCTATGGAATCAATTAAGTGGTAGTCATCTAATACCAATGAAAAATCATCTTCAAGATTGGCTATTTCATTAATTATAAAGGTAAGTATTGTCTTATATTTAGGTGGTTGAGGAGAAAGAATCATACCTAATATAGATTCATCAATATTTATTTTTGCAGATTTAATAGCACCTAATAAATATAGCAAGAATCTTATTAGATCATTATGTTCCTCATCAAGAGATATCCATCCGACGGAGTAATCGTAATGTTCTATCCATTGACATATCAATGTTGTTTTTCCAAAACCTGCAGATGCAGAAATAAGTGTCAACTTGTTCCTGGATCCTTTGTTCAGTAGTTCAATTAATGAGGTGCGAAAAACTGTTTTTGGTTTCAATTGTGGTATATAGAGTTTGGTACTTAAAATGGGTAAATGCATATTATATAGTCCTCTCTAACAAGAATAATTAATTGTTGCAAAAACCGTAATAATTAAATAATATTTCTAGATAGTTTAGATGTAAAATATAAAAGACTTTAAGCGCTCTAAATTCCATTTATTAACATCATGTAGTCAATAATAGTAGCAATCAGAAGCGACCCATTTATCATGTGTCTAATTTGTTTAATGAAAGAAAATCATTATAACTAAAGCAAAGTCCTTGTATATTCTTGTTTAGAGGTTAAGTAGAATATAATATCTTAAGGTGATATTACATCATTCTTGTCCTCTTTCAATGTTTCAGGTCATTGATAAAAGTCTGGTTCACTTTTCTTGTTTTACTTACTCTTTAAGGTTAAATAATAAGCTTTAGACTTAAAAGAAAATCAATACTTTTATCTATAATATTCTTAAGAGAATATTGAGCAGACTGAATGAATCTAAACAGTAGCTTTATCTACAATTCATACACTGGTGTTCAACTTATCGAAGCAAATAGACCACTATTGAATAAGTGGTAAAGAGAGGATTAAATAAATATCAAGCTTATTCATTAAAAAAACGCAGGAAAGTAATAACTTCAGTAGTTCATCTAATTTTGTATAAGAATATAACTGTTAATAAATACTTTCACTATCTTCATCTGCAATGGTTTTATGCCATATAAAATTCTTTGCACTCATTATACCAAGTAAATGACATCTTTCATAGAAATATAATCTTATTAAGAAATACGCCCATCTGTATTCCTCTCAATACAATAATGAATGTCTTTTATAAGAGTTCTGATGTATAATTGCCTGAGTTTATAAGCTGAATGTAGTTTTAATTTCTGTTAGATTGTTACTGCCAACTTTAGTATGTTTTGGTAAACTAATACCTAAGCTACATCACACTTCTTTAGCTGTGAATACAAGATGATCTTTTCTATTCTGTAAGGATTCTTCCTTAAAATACTTGTAATAATGCTTGGTCATAAAGTTATCTCTCACTTTTTCTTAATCTACTTTATTAGAACCTAGATTTTCATTATGTACGCTTTTTATCATAACACTACTTTAAATTTTCTTTCCTCTCTTAATTAAAACAGCTTAAGGAGATAAGAATCCCAATCAATAATACTACTTCAAGTTATTTAATATTAGCAATATACTTATTATTAACAAATATCAAAAATTCATATTAGCTGTAAAAAAATATAATCATATATATTACACAGGCTTGTGTTTTGACAATTAATATAAGGTTAACATTAGATATTAATAAAGTTTATCTTTAATATTTTTAATATTTCTATTGACATTATTGATAAATGCTTCTATAATAGATTTTAAATAGACTATATAAAAATATGGATATTTAAAATAATGTTAAAACTATAGAGTATTGGTTTTAATGAAAATAGGTGATAATTTTAAAATTAGTGCATTTTGTATATCTATAATTAGCTGTTTTAAATTAACCATAAATACTCCACAGAGAACTATTGGTTTTATACAAGATATTTAGTTAGTTTAATTGATTGTTGAAGTATTGAATCCATTTGAGTCAGCTATAAAGTTGATTTTGATGGAAAAAAAGATATGGAGAAGGATTATAATTATGAAAATTGAGCAAGCATGGTTACAACAGACGATTGAAGAGCTTATTGACCGGTTTAATATTCCATCTATGCAAGTAGCAATTATCCAAGAAGGTGAGATAAGTTTTGCAGGTTGTGGTATGCGCAATATAGAAAAACAAGAACTAGCAGACTCAGATTCACTATACTCAATAGCCTCTATTACTAAAACTTTTATCACTGCTGCAATATGTATATTAGTAGAAGAAGGTCGGCTCAATTGGGATGAGCCAATAGTGACATATGCTCCTGATATTAAAATGTACAATGAAACCTTAACTCAGGGGGTTACTTTAAGAGATTTAATTTGCCATCGCACAGGGCTTCCACGACATGACCGTTCCTGGTTTTTTCAGCGTGATAAGCTCAATAAAATGGATATCATCCGGAACATCCGTTATCTAGAGCCAAGTCAGCCTTTGCGCTACGTCGCACAATACAATAACTACATGTATTCTTTAGCAACTTATGTAATTGAGAATGTGCTTGAGAAAAAGTGGGATGAGTTTGTCGTTGAACGTCTATTTAAACCTTTGGGTATGAAAAATACTTTATTTCATAAAGATAAAATATTAAATCATACTAATCGAGCAATTGGTTATGAAACTAATTCTAATAAACATTTTCCAGTTCCATATAAAAACATCTATTTTATGGGTGGTGTTGGATGTGTAAGCTCCTCTGTTTCAGATATGATTAAATGGGTTCAGTTCCACCTAAATGGTGGACGAGTTGGAAATCAACAGTTAATTTCATTAAACATGATTAATGAAATGCTAACCCCTATTATAGTTAACGAAAAGCTACCATGGAATGATTTTCCAGAGTTCACTGATCAATCTTACGGGCTATGCTGGCTAGTTGAGTATTATCGTGGTCATAAGATTATTTCAAAAGATGGCGGTGTCGATGGATACTTGACTGATTTAGTACTAATTCCTGAACTAGATTTTGGAATTATTAGTTTAACAAACAGAATAAATCATCAAACTATTCAGATGTTAGAAAATATGATTTTTGATAAATTGTTTGGATTAACTAATGGGAACTGGCCGGAGAAGTATGAGAAGAACTCAATAAGACTTAAAGATTTGGCAAGTAAAAAGTTTGTACAAGAAAAAGCACGAGTCGTAGAAAACGTTATTACTCGTGATTTGCAGGATTATGTAGGTACATATTCTCATCCAGCGTATGGAGATTACATCGTCAGTAAAAATGGTGAGAGATTAATGATATCTTATTTCAACAAACAAGTTGCTATCGATCATATCGTTGCAGACAATTTTTTACTAATCATGGAATCATCTAATCAAGCTATCCCGCTTAAGTTCAAAACTAACTTAGAAGGTTATATTCATGGCGTAAGTATCGCTTTAGAACCAAAAATTGAAAAAGGAATTTACTTCAGTAGGCACTAACAAGTCAGAAAGTCAATAAAACTATCTCCGTATTCAATTTTGAATGAAACCCCTTTTGTATCTATTTATTGTATATGTCTTAAAGGATTAATCTTGGAATATATAGTTACATTAATTAAATAGCTGGATAAAGGAATAGAATGAAAACTCTACTTTCTATATCCAGCTATACAAAATCATAACAAATCATATCATTGCATTAGGCACTTTGATAAAATCCAAAATAAACATCCCTTCACTGGTATAAGATTTAGCTATACATTCATGAATTTCAGTCTCTTGCGAACACAAACTTTGGCTCGAGTTATCTGAACTATCTTAAATCTCTTGTGCCAATCCTTCCATAAAAGCGTTAACATTCACATTAAAAATAGGGCCCTCAAAGGTTATCAACCTGCTTTTTGTAAGAAGGTATCAAAATATTTCTCTTTAGTATGAGCTTCTTTTATCCTCTTTAAATCAAGTTTCGTTTTACAATTTTTTAAGTTTATTTTTATCATCATTTTCTACTAAATTGACATAGTGTTGTGGATTGGTTAATTCTCCTTCATATTAACTGTTTTAGGAAGGCTCCAACCATATCTCTATTGATACTTTACTTTTACAATGAAATTTGAATAATATGTAGATACTTGAAAGTAATGCTGGATTCTTTTT
>CAZCFQ010000027.1:0-12553 GCA_964497955.1 uncultured Clostridiaceae bacterium | reverse complement strand
GATTCTTTTTCTATTCAAAGCCTACTCTTTCAAAACTTTAGCTTTTCTAAGGCTATTGTATCTAAATTGAATTCTTTAACCCAATTTATTGCTAAGAGTATTTAGAATTCTTACTTTGAAAAATTTTCTCCTAAATATGTCTCTCTCATGTATCGTGAATTATTAATAAAGATTGACTTAATTAACAATACAGTCTCTTTACGATTAAGTCCTTCACATATTCTTATATATAAATATCTTTTTGCTGATTGAAGTTTCTGCATTTATGTTTTGAGTTTGCTAAGAGACTTATTAACTGGTTTTATTACTTTCCTTATATATGTAGTTTTATAAGTATTTTTAGCCATTAATCCTTATCTTCTTGTAAGTTTTCAATCATTTTTTTACTGCCCTATCTTCTCTATTTCCAGATACTCGTGATGGGAAAGAAGTGACTATCAAAATCATATCTTCTACTAATTCTTAGTTTAAATTCTTTTTATCACTTTCTTCTAATAATAAAATCTTAGTTCCATGTGTAAGTTCTACTGCTATAGATATATATATCCAAATCTAGCTAATCTATCTTTGTATTTAACTATGATAAATCTTATTTTTTTACTAGCTTATCTAGTCCTTTTCTGTTTTCATTAATTCCACTAGCTACTTTTGTCATTATGTCAACTATTTATATCCATTTTTTGTAGAGTATTGTACTATCATTCCTACTTGCCTATCAAAATTGGTTGCATCTTTTTGTTTTTAGCAAGCACTCTTGCATATATGATAGTAAAATTATCTGGAGTGTGTTCATCTATCTTCATTTCGATTAACTTTTTTTGTTCATCCTTATCATATCTTATATTTCCGCTTGGTGTATTTACAGGGTAGACTTTTCCATGTTCTCCTAATCTTAAGATAGTAGGGCGAGCAATATCAAAAAATCACAATCCTCACCTTGTGTAAGAAAGTTATTAAAAATAGCACTACCTCTTAGCTTATTAATTCACCTGAGAAGTAGTGCTGAATTATTATGAATTACTATGTCTTATTACTTTTATATGTAAAGATTTTTACCACCCAAATTTTGAAAGTCTAACTGCTATATTGACTACTCAACTCAATAAACTTATCTACATCTTTAGCAATCATATCCAAAGAACTTCTCCAGAAATCTTTACTAGTAACATCTACACCAACTGTAGCGGCCGCATCTTCAATCGTCATCTTACCAGTAACAGATAATAATTTATCATATTTTGGTATAAACTCATCTCCACCTTCAAGATATTCAGCGTACAATCCTTTTACAAATAATAAACCAAATGCATATGGGAAGTTATAGAAATTTCTTTCCGCATAATAATAGTGAGGTTTGTTCACCCACATGTAAGGATGTAAATAATTATGGTCTAATCCTTCACCATAAGCTTCTTTTTGAGCTTCAAGCATTATTTCTTTTAACTCATCAATTGTTAATGCATGGTCTTCTCTACGATTGAATAACTCTGTTTCAAAAATGAATCTTGATAATATATCTACTGTTACTTGAGTAGCAGCTGTAATTTGTGTATTTAGTATAGCTAACTTTTCTTCCTCATTTGCTTCTTTAAATGCAGCATTAAGAACGATCGACTCGTTAAAGATAGAAGCTGTTTCAGCTAATGGCATTGGATAAGTTGTGTTAAGAATACTTTCTCTTCCTAAATTATATCCATGGTATGCATGCCCTAGCTCATGTGCTAAAGTTTTTACAGAGCCTAAGCTTCCTGCATAATTAGTTAAAACTCTACTCTCTTTAATAGCTACAATATTATTACAGAAAGCACCGCCTCTCTTACCATCTCTCATTTCAGCATCAATCCACTGATTTTCAAATGCTTGATCAGTAAAGTCAGCTAACTTATCTGTAAATGTTCTAAAGTTACTAACTATAAACTCTCTTGCTTCATCAAAAGTGAACTCCATATCTACATTACCTACTGGAGCAAAAATATCAAAAAATGGCAAGCCATTTTCGTGCCCTAACATTTTAGCTTTCTGCTTGTAGTACTCATGAAACTTTGGTAAGTATTCTCTAATTGATGAAATCATAGCATCTAAAGTTTCTTGCTTCATTCTAGAATCAAGCAAAGTTTTTTCCATAGGTGATTTATAACCTTTTAGTTCAGAAACTGTAATTACTTCACCTTTTATTCCATTTAAACATGCTGCTGAACCTTTTTCTACCTTTTTATATGCATTAAGTTCTGCTTCATATGCTTTTTTTCTTACATTAGGGTCTTTTTTATGCGCCATGTTCCTTACTACTGGCAATGGTAATTGTTGCATTTCACCATCGATCTCAATATCAACAAGTAATGTTGATATCAATTGATTTTGCAATTTTGCCCATGCTTGAGAACCAGTAGCTTTCATTTTTGCAATTATTACTTCCTCATCTTCACTTAATAGATATTCATTCTTTTGAGCGATTTCTTTAATATAAAACTCATGTTCTTTTAAAATTTCTGAATTATTTATAACTCCCTCAAGATCTTCTACTTTTGCAAGCCACAGTTCAAATTGAACTTGTGGAGCAGTTAACTCAGATTGCATTTTCTGTAGCTTATCCATATACATAGATGCTTTTTCATTATTAGCATCTACGCTAGAAGACAGCCTTGCAAATGATGCCATCACAGAATGCAGTGTTCTAAACTCAATGTTAAATTCAATAATCTTTTCCATTTTAGAGATAGCATTAGTTTGGTCATTAAGATTTTCATTACTCCAATTTTTGATTTCTTCAATAAGATTTTCTAATTTTATTAAATCATTTTGAAACTCCTCTGAATCAAATGATTTGTATAAAGTGTCTAAACTCCAACGTACAGTCATATAATTACCTCCTATTATTCGATATATCTATTATACTATATCTCAATATCAAATCGAAATTACTTGAGTAAAAAAGAGACTCTTTAAAGAGCCTCTTTTGCGATATCATTTCTATAGTATTTTCCTTCAAAATCTATTTTTTTAGCATCTTCATAGACTTGGTCTAATGCTTGTTCTAAGTTTATATTAACTCCCATTACACCAAGCACTCTTCCTCCATTAGTAACAATACTTCCGTCACTAATTTTAGTCCCTGCGTGAAAAACCAGTTTAGCTTTTCCTATACCTGTAATAACGTATCCTTTTTTATAACTATTAGGATATCCTTTTGAGGCTAACACCACACAGATTGCATAATTATCAGACCATTCAATATCAATATCATTAAGGTTCCCACCTATACAATTTTCCATAATTTCAACAAGATCAGTTTCTAGCCTTGGCAATAATACTTGGGTTTCCGGATCACCAAATCGGCAGTTAAACTCTAAAACTTTTGGGCCTTGCTCTGTTAACATTAAACCAGCATATAAAACACCCTTATATGTAATACCTTCATCTTTGAGAGCATTAAAAGTTTTCTTTAATACTTTGTTTATAGCGAAGTCTAAATCATCTTCTGATATCAATTTTGCTGGTGAGTAAGCCCCCATTCCTCCTGTGTTAGGACCTTTATTCCCATCAAATATTTTTTTATGGTCTTGAGCTGTATTCATTGGAACAATTGTCTTTCCATCTGCAAAAGCTAATAGAGAAATCTCATGACCCACTAAAAATTCTTCTATAACTACTTCATTTCCTGCTTGACCAAACTTTTCATCTTTCATAATTATTGTGAGTGCTTCCATTGCTTCATTGTAATCATTTACAATCAATACACCTTTACCAGCAGCTAAACCATCTGCTTTGATTACTTGTGGAAATTTTATTGTTTCTAAATATTTTTTAGCTTCTGAAAAATCACTAAAAACTTCATACTTTGCAGTTGGTATATTATATTTTTTCATTAATTCTTTTGCAAAGCTTTTACTAGCTTCAATCTTTGCGCTGGCTTTGTTTGGGCCAAATATTTTAAGTCCATTTTCTTCAAACAAGTCGACTATACCTAGTGCAAGTGGCACCTCTGGACCGACTACTGTTAAATCTATACTCTTTTTCTTAGCAAAAGCTAATAAGCCTTCTAAATCATCTGCTTTTATCTCTACATTTTCAGCTATTTTATATGTCCCTGCATTTCCAGGAGCTACATAAACTTTATTTGCTCTACTACTTTGATTAATCTTCCAAACTAAAGCATGTTCTCTGCCTCCGCTACCAATTACTAATATCTTCATTCAACTCATCCTCTAATGTTTGAAATGCCTGGTTTTAGTAAAAATCATTGTAATTCCATTTTCAGCTGCAGCATCAATGGAATCTTGGTCTCTTATAGAGCCCCCTGGTTGAACTATAGTTTTAATTCCATATTTTGCTGCTTCTTTTACTACATCATCAAATGGCAATAATCCATCAGATGCTAATACAGCTCCATGGCATTTATCAGCCCCGCTATTTAGTGCATATTTTGCTGCATCTATTCTATTTACTTGTCCACAACCAACTCCAAGAGTTGCCAAATCTTTAGCTACTATTATTGAATTTGATTTAACATGCCTAATTAGTTTCCAAGCAAATTTAACATCATTTATATCTTTTTCACTTAGAGCATCTCCAGTAACAACTTCCCACGATTCATCATCAATATTTATATTATCACTTTCTTGAACTAAGAAACCTCCAAGAATTGATTTCATCTCAAAGCTATGTTTATAGTCATCCATTTCTACTTCTAAAACTCTTGTATTTTTCTTACTTGCTAATATTGCCTTAGCTTCCTTAGTTACTTCCGGTGCTATTATTACATCTAAAAAGATTTTTGATAATTCTTTTGCTAACTCTTCATTAATTGGTCTATTAAATGCTACAATACCACCAAAAATTGAAACAGGGTCAGCATCATGAGCTTTTTTATAGGCAGTTAAAATATCATCAGCTGAACCAGCTCCACATGGATTTGTATGCTTTACTGCAATAGCTGTAGGCTCTGAGTATTCTAAAATCATTTTTAAAGCTGCGTCAGCATCATTAATATTGTTATATGAGAGATCTTTTCCTTGTAGCTTTTTTGAATGCAATATGCTTGTCTTAACTTGATTTGTCATATAACTTGCTGCCTTTTGATGAGGATTTTCACCGTATCGTAGTGTCTTATCAATTTTAGCTGCTGTTGTTAGCACTTCAGGGAAAGCTTCTCCTCTTAAATAGTTAGATATAATTGAATCATAGTAAGCTGTTTGTGAAAAGGCTTTTAATGCTAAATTTTTTCTAAACTCTATAGATACATTATTTGCTTCTATTTGTTCAATAACTAAGTTATAATCATTCTTATCAGTAACTACCAAACAACTTTTAAAGTTTTTGGCTGCAGACCTTATCATTGATGGTCCACCAATATCTATGTTTTCTAAAGCAACTTCTAGAGTAGTATTATCTTTCTTTATAACAGATTCAAATGGATATAAATTGCATACAACCATATCTATTAGAATAATACCTTCTTGCTTGAGTGTTTTCATATGATCTTTATTATCTCTTAAAGCTAAAATCCCACCATGAATCTTTGGATGCAAAGTCTTTACTCTACCATCAAGGATTTCTTTTGAATTAGTTACTTCAGATACTTTTTTAACAGTTACATTATTATCTTTTAGTATCCTATAGGTGCCTCCAGAGGAAATAATTTCTGTGCCATTTTTTTCTAGCTTTTTAGCAAACTCTACAATTCCATCCTTATCATAAACGCTTAATAATGCTCTTTTAATCATTTGCTTCTCCTTTTTGCTCTGTAATTCTAACAACTCTACCCTCTACTTTAAGTTTACCTTCTGAGTATAATTTAATAGCTATTGGATATAACTTGTGTTCTACTTTTAACACCTTTTTTTGCAATGACTCTATTGATTCGTCTTCACTTACTTCTATTGCTTGTTGTAAAATTATTGGTCCTTTATCAACTTCTTTATTAACAAACATTATTGTAGCACCGCTAACTTTTACTCCATAATCTAAAACCGCTTTGTGAACATGATGCCCATAATATCCCTTTCCTCCAAAGGCTGGTAATAAAGACGGGTGAGTATTCATAATTTTGTTTTTATATCTATCTATAAATTCATCACTTAAAACACTCATAAAACCTGCTAGAACTATCAGGTCTGGTCTATAGTCATCTAGAATTTCTAGTAGCTTTTTACTATATTCTTTCTCGTTTGAATACTTTTTAGGTGAACAAAATTCACTTTTAATTCCACTTCTTTTAGCTCTCTCTAGTGCAAAAGCATTTTTTCTAGAGCTTAGAACTACTGATATCTTAGCATTTATAAACCCATTTTCTATATTATCTATTATAGATTGTAAATTAGTTCCACCACCAGAAACCATTACTGCTATTTTAAACTTATCATTCTTACTCAAATTTAACACCTTCACCGCTTTTAATATGACCTATTTCATAAGCAACAGTTTCTTCTTTATTTAATTCTTCTAATACTTCTTTCTTTTTAGCACTCTTAACTACCAAAACCATGCCTATTCCCATATTAAAAGTTGTATACATTTCTTTCAGTTCAACATTTCCTTTTTTTTGTAACCAACTAAATATTTTAGGTATTGGCCAGCTATTCCTTTTAATAACAGCAGATAATCCTTTTTCCAAAACTCTTGGGATATTCTCATAAAAACCTCCACCAGTTATATGGACTATACCTTGTATTAAACCACTCTTTATTAAAGGTAAGATTTCTTTAACATATATTTTTGTAGGAGTTAATAAAGTATCTTTAATTGTTGCATCTAACTCATCAACATAATCATCAATTGATAAATCTAGTACATCGAAGACAATTTTTCTTACTAATGAGTAACCATTGCTATGTAAGCCACTACTTTGTATCCCAATTAAAATGTCACCTTCCAGAATTTCTCTTGGTAACATTCTATTTTTATCAACTATTCCTACTGAAAAGCCAGCTAAATCATATTCTTTCTTTTGATAAAAACCAGGCAACTCAGCTGTTTCTCCACCTAAAATTGCGCATTTTGCTTGTTTACAACCTTGTGCTATACCATAAACAATATCTTTTATCCTATCTGGTTTGATATTACTTGAAGCTATGTAATCTAAAAAGAAAAGTGGCTCTGCACCTTGTGCTAAAATGTCATTTACACACATAGCTACTAGATCAACACCAACTGTTTTATGTTCATTAGCTAAAAAAGCAACTTTAAGCTTTGTTCCAACACCATCAGTGCCTGAAACTAACACTGGTTTATCAATATTTTTTAAATCTAGTTCAAACAATCCTCCAAACCCACCAAGGCCAGATAATACCTCTGGCCTGTGAGTTGATTTTACAATATCTTTTATTTCAATTACTGCTTGATTACCAGCATTAATATCAACACCTGCATCTTTATATGTCAATTTTTTCTTCATCGTTGATTCTCCCTGCAAAGTAATTTTCAGTAAAACATGCACTACAGTAATCAGTCTTACTTCCTCCAACTGACTGTATTAATCCTTCTAAACTCAAATAGTGCAAACTATCTGCTCCAATGATTTCTCTAATTTGTTCAGGATTATATTTTGCCGCAGCTAAGTTATCTGGGTCAGGAGTATCAATACCATAAAAACATGGACTTACATAAGGAGGTGATGAAATCCTAACATGAACCTCTTTTGCCCCAGCTTCTTTGATGATATGAATTAATGATTTTATTGTAGTGCCTCTTACAATTGAATCATCTACTAATACTACTCTTTTCCCCTCAAAAACTTCAGGAATTGGACTAAGTTTCAACCTTACTTTAGTTTCTCTTTCTGATTGAGTGGGAGCAATAAATGTCCTCGCTACATATCTATTCTTAATCAAACCTTCAGTAAAAGGAATTCCTGATGCTTGAGAAAAACCTACCGCTGCAGATCTTCCTGAATCAGGTACTGGAGTCACTATATCAGCTTCTACAGGGCTTTCATCTGCTAATCTTTGTCCCATTTTATGCCTCATCAAATATACAGATTTACCATTAATTGTTGTGTCAGGTCTTGCAAAGTAAATGTATTCAAAAATACATAGGCCCCCTCTATTGTCCTTGTTTGCTAATTGATATGAATTTAATCCAGACTTATCTATAACAACCAATTCTCCAGGCTTTACATCCCTAACCAGTTTTGCTCCTACTGTTGTTAAAGCACATGATTCTGAAGATATAATCCAAGTATCATTCTTTTTACCGATACAAAGAGGTCTTATTCCTGCAGGGTCTCTCAGACCTATAAGTTTACCATCATAAATCATAGCTAAACTATATGCTCCTTGAGCTTTTTTTATTATTTCTGACATTGCTCCAATATGCCCTTTATTTCTGTTTTTAGCTAAAATATTTAAAATACATTCTGTGTCACTATTAGTTTGAAATAGATAACCTTCTTCTTCTAATTCTCTTCTTAACTTTTTTGCATTCACTAAGTTACCATTATGGGCTAAAGCTAAAGCACCACTTAAATATTGTGCAACAAGTGGTTGAGCATTAATTACACCTTTAGTTCCAGCGGTTGAATAACGAGTATGAGCTATGGCTATAAAATCATCTTTTCTTGTTAAATCAGATATAATATCTTCTGTAAAAACATCAGCTATTAGCCCTTGCCCCTTATGCGAAGCAATAGATTTTCCATCACTTACAGCAATACCTGCACTTTCTTGGCCTCTGTGCTGTAGTGAAAAAATACCATAATATACCATCTCTGTTAATGGAGCTTCTTTTCCATAAGCTCCAAAAACTCCACATTCTTCTCTTAGTTTGTCTTCTGTTGTGACATTTTGCATGATAAAGCCTCCCGCCAAAGTTTATCAACCGCAGAAATTTTCATCTCTATAGATTTATCATTAATTGAAACTTTAAATTGATCGCGAGTAACCTTCCCAAGCTTATATACAGGCAAGTTATTTTTGGCTGCCAATTCTAAAATTTTATCTAAGTTTTTGTCATTACTTGTTACAATTACTCTGGATTGATCTTCATTAAAAAGAACGAAATCTTCCCTATGATTTGGTAATGATATATTAATATTACACCCCAGCTCGCTACTAATGCTTTTCTCAGCTAGTGCACAAATTAATCCACCTTCTGAAATATCATGAGCTGAATTAACTAATCTATCTTTAGCTACTACTTGTAAGAAATCAATTAAATCTTTCTCAGTATTTAAATCAACATCAGGGATATCCCCAGCTATTTGTTTATGTACACTTTCCAAGTATTCACTACCTCCAACGTTATACCCATACTCACCAACTAAAAGGATATGATCTCCTTCATTCTTATATGAAATTGTTAAAGAGTTTTCTACATCTTCTATCAAACCAACCATTCCGATTGTTGGTGTTGGATAAACTGCATTGCCGTTAGTTTCATTATAAAAGCTTACATTTCCACCTGTCACAGGTGTATTAAGCAATTCACATGCTTGTCCCATGCCTTCTAAAGCAGTTTTGAATGTGTAAAATATTTCTGGTTTTTCAGGATTGCCAAAATTAAGACAATTCGTAATGCCTAGTGGTTTTGCACCACTACAAGCTATATTTCTCGCTGCTTCAGCTACTGCAATTTTTCCCCCTTTTAAAGGGTCTAAGTATACAAATCTTGGATTACAGTCAGAAGTCAAAGCTACACCTTTTTTAGTTCCTTTTACTCTAATAACTGCAGAGTCAGATCCTGGTAGTACAACTGTATTTGTCCTAACCATATGATCATATTGCTTATATACCCATTCTTTACTAGCTACATTTAAACTTGAAATAACAGTTTTAAAAGCTTCTTCTAAACTATTTGGCATTTCTAATGATTCTAAATCAAATTTTTTAGCTTCTTCTATATATTGAGGTTTAATATAATCTGCATGAATTACTGGAGCTTCTTCAGCTAGCATTTTTGCTGAGATATGAGCTACTATTTCTTGCTCATATTTTACTGTTAGATAACCACTATCAGTAACTTTTCCAATAACTGTTGCATCAAGACCCCATTTTGTTAAGATATTTTCAACTTCTTCTATTCTTTTTGGTTCTACGATTAAAAGCATTCTTTCTTGGGACTCACTTAACATTATTTCATAAGGTGTCATACCTTTTTCTCGTAGTGGGACTTTTGAAACGTCTAATTCTATACCATTGCCTTCTCTACTTGCCATTTCTGCTGCTGATGACGTCAGTCCAGCTGCTCCTAAATCTTGCATACCTATAACAATCTTTTTATCAAATAATTCTAAACAAGCTTCTATTAATAGTTTTTCCATGAAAGGATCTCCAACTTGTACAGCTGGACGCCGATCTTCTGATTCATCACTTAATTCTTCTGATGCAAAAGTGGCTCCGTGTATACCATCTCTTCCTGTTTTTGCTCCTATTAACATAACGGCATTACCTACACCCGCAGCAGCTCCTAATCTAATTTTGTCATGTTCTACTAAACCTACACACATTGCATTTACTAATGGGTTTCCTTTATATGAGTTAGAAAAGAAAACTTCTCCCGCTACTGTGGGAATACCTAAACAATTGCCATAGCCTGCAATTCCTGCAACTACTCCATCAAATAAATATCTGACATGAGCATCATCTAAATCACCAAATCTTAAACTATTAAGTAAAGCTATTGGCCTAGCTCCCATAGTAAACACATCTCTAACAATTCCACCCACACCAGTAGCAGCTCCTTGATAAGGCTCTATTGCTGATGGATGGTTATGGCTTTCCATCTTAAAGACAATTGCTTGATTATCACCAATATCTAAAATTCCAGCATTTTCTCCTGGACCTTGGATTACTTGCTCACCTTTGGTCGGAAGCTTTTTTAGTTCTGGCTTTGAATGTTTGTAGCTACAATGTTCTGACCACATTACGCTAAAAATCCCAATCTCTTCATATGTGGGTTCTCTATTTAACAAGTTGCAAATCTTCTTATAATCTTGGTCACTAAGGCCCATTTCACGCCAAACTTTATTATTTATAATATCTTCTCTTTTCATTACTTATCACCCCAGTGACTTAATATAGATTGAAAGATTAACTTGCCATCTTTAGAACCTAAGATATCTTCTGCTGCTCTTTCTGGATGTGGCATCATTCCACATATATTACCTTTTTTGTTAACTATCCCTGCAATATTTTGTAATGCACCATTTGGATTTGCTTCTTTAGTTACATTACCATCTTCGTCAACGTATCTTAGTATTATCTGATTATTATCATTTAACTCTTTAATTGTTTTCTCATCAGCAAAATAATTCCCATCCATATGTGCAATTGGAACTTTTATTATTTGACCCTTTTCCAGTTTATTTGTATAAGGAGTTTGGGTATTCTCTACTCTTAAATTAACGTACTCACATCTAAATTTTAAATGATTGTTTCTAAGCATCGCACCAGGCAATAAGTTTGCTTCTAGTAATATTTGAAAACCATTGCATATACCTAACAAAAATCCACCGTGATTTGCATGTTTTGTTACTTCTTCCATAATGTTTGCAAACCTAGCTATTGCACCAGAACGCAAATAGTCCCCGTACGAAAATCCACCGGGGATGATTATTAAATCATATTCTTTAGAAAAGTTTTTGTCAGCATGCCATATATAATCTGTTTCAAACCCCATAACTTCTTTTGATACATGCATAGCATCTGCATCACAATTTGAACCTGGATAAACAATAATACCAACTTTCATTATATTACCTCTTCAATTTCAAAACTGTATTCTTCAATTACTGGATTTGCAAGTAACTTATCACACATTTCTTCTATACTTTTGGTAGCTTGGTCAATATTTTCTGCTTTAAGTGTAACAGTAGTATATTTCCCCACTCGTACATCTTCTACTTCTTTGTAACCCAGAGTATGCAAGGAGTTGGCAACAGCAACTCCTTGTGGGTCTAAAACACTTTCTTTTAAAGTCACATAAACTTTAGCCTTAAAAATCATGTTATTTATCTCCTGTTATTCTTGCAAATACTTCCTCATATGCTTCCTCAACACCACCAAGGTCTCTTCTAAATCTATCTTTATCTAATTTTTCCATAGTATTAGCATCCCAGAATCTACATGTATCTGGTGAAATCTCGTCAGCTAGAATTATCTCATCATGATAACGTCCAAATTCTATTTTAAAGTCAACTAAGATAATATCTTTTTTAATCAAATCCTCTTTCAAGAAGTTATTAACTTTATGAGCATAACCTTTCATTGTTTCAATTTCTTCTTTAGTAGCTAACCCCATAGCCAAAATGTGGTCTTCATTAATAACAGGATCTCCCAACTCATCACTTTTAAGACAGAATTCTAATATTGGGAATGGTAATTTAGTCCCTTCTTTTATACCAAGTCTTCTAGAAATACTTCCAGCAGCTATATTTCTAATTATTACTTCAGTTTTTACAATTTCTACTGCTTTTACAAGCATTTCATTGTCACTAACTAACTCAATAAAATGATTTGGAACTCCTTCTTCTTTAAGTAACAAAAACCAGTATGCTGACATTTTATTATTAATAGTACCTTTACCTACTATTGTTCCCTTTTTTTGAGCATTAAAAGCA
>CAZCFQ010000026.1:0-20838 GCA_964497955.1 uncultured Clostridiaceae bacterium | reverse complement strand
TGGAAAAGATGTTTTAATTATCGGAGGAGGTAATGTTGCTTTGGATGCAGCTAGAGTTGCTAAAAGGCTAACAACTGGATCTGTTAATATATTATATAGACGGCAGATGAAAGATATGCCGGCAAGAGAAGTTGAGATTAAACATACTTTAGAAGAACAAATAGAAATAACTGAACAACTAACACCAGTAGAGATTAAACTGGAGAATGGATGGGTAAAAGGCTTAATCTGTAATCCAATGATTAAAACAAAGAAGCTAGACTCATCAGAAAGACGTATTTATATTCAAGATGAAAGTAGTGAAATATTTCTAGAAGCTGATACAATAATTATCGCTATAGGTCAAATCCCAAACCCAGGAGTAAAAAGAATTTCTAGAAGATTAAAACTGAATAGTAGAGGAACTATTGAGGTTGATAAAAACTTAGAAACAAATCTGAAAAATGTTTATGCTGGAGGAGATATAACTACTGGTGCAGCTACGGTTATTAATGCTATTTCTGCTGGGAAAAGAGCAGCAGAGAGTATAATTAGAAAAGTAAGAGAGGTGTAGTATCTTGACAGAGATAACAATATTGATAGAGAATTATGCTAAAGATAGTTTTGTACATGAACATGGATTATCCTTTGCAATCAAACAAAATGATAAAAAAGTATTGTTTGATGTTGGAGCAAGTGATAATTTTTTAATAAATGCAACTAAATTGAATATTGATATATCAGAATACAAAAATGTTGTTCTTAGTCACTCACATTGGGATCATACTAATGGTTTAAAATACTTAAATAATAAGAATTTAATAGCTCATCAAGATTTGTTTGACCCAATATATTCAAAGAGAACTGATGAATATATTGGAGTACCTTTAAAAATAGAAGAAGCAAAAAAGAAGTTTAGTTTAGAACTATCTAAAACGCCTATAGAAATTTTTGATGATGTTATTTTTTTAGGAGAAATACCAAGGACTAATAACTTTGAGAGTCAAGAAGCATATTATTATGATGAGAATAAAAATGACGACTTTGTATTAAATGACACTGCTTTAGCTATATTGAAGAATAATAGTATTATTATAGTAACTGGTTGTTCACACTCAGGTATTGTTAACATTATGAATTATGCAAAAGAAGTGTGTGAAATAGATAGGATTAAAGCTGTAATTGGAGGATTCCATTTAAGAAAGCTAGATAGTTTGGCTATAGGGACAATTAAACATCTTAAAAATGAAGAAGATTGCATTTTTTACCCTATGCACTGCACATCTAATGAAGTGGTAGATTACATGACTAGTCACATTGGAAGTAATAGAGTTTCAAGGAAAGTAACAGGAGATAGTATAAGTTTTAAATAGAAGATATTACTCTTTTGAGTTTAATAGAATATGTAAAGGATGTGTAAAATGAAATTTTATTCATGGAATGTTAATGGATTAAGAGCATGTGTAAGAAAAGGATTTTTAGATTATTTTGAGAAAGTAGAACCAGATTTTTTTTGTGTTCAAGAAATAAAACTTCAAGAAGGTCAGATTGATTTAGATTTAGAAGGATATTTTGATTTTTGGCATTATGCGGACAAAAAAGGTTATTCTGGAACAGCAATTTTTACTAAGCATAAACCAATTAAAGTAACTTATGGTATGAATGAAGAAAAACATTTAGGAGAAGGAAGAATTTTAACATTAGAGTATACAGATTTTTTTCTAGTGAATGTATATACTCCTAATTCTAAAAGAGGACTAGAAAGACTGGATTATCGTGTTAAATGGGAAGATGACTTCAGAGAATATTTAAATCAATTAAAAGATAAAAAGTCAACAATTGTATGCGGAGACTTAAATGTAGCTCATAAAGAAATTGACTTGAAAAACCCAAGTTCAAATAGAAAAAATGCAGGGTTTACAGATGAAGAAAGAGGAAAGTTTAGTGAACTGCTTGATTCAGGCTATATTGATAGTTTCAGGTTTTTTTACCCAGATTTAGAAGAGATATATTCGTGGTGGTCATATATGAGGAAGTCTAGAGAAAGGAACTCTGGATGGAGAATTGACTATTTTTTAGTCTCTGAAGATTTAGAAAGTGAATTAAACGAAGCAAAAATACATACTGATATTTTGGGTAGTGATCATTGTCCAGTATCATTAAATATCTTTTAGAAAAAAGAGGGGAATTCCCCTCTTTTTTAAAATAGTGATTTGATTAACTCTATCTCTTTTAAATATTCAGATTCATCTTTAACTGGTGTTTCCAATACAATAGGCAATTTGGAAATTAAGCTATTTTTCAAGTAGTTTCTTATACCATCAATACCTATAAGTCCTTTGCCAATATTTTCATGTCTATCTTTATTACTATCAAAAGATTCTTTTGAGTCGTTTAAATGTGTAAGCAAAACTCTTTCTAATCCAATTTTTGATTCCAAATCATTTATTAATCTCGTCACTTCCATTTTATTTCTGAAATCATAACCAGAAGCAAAAAGATGACAGCTATCTAAGCATATCCCAACTTCTTCTGGCCAACCCAAACCCTCTAAGATTAATCTTATTTCATCCAAACTACGACCAATCTCTGTTCCTTTTCCTGACATTGTTTCTAAGCATAACTTGGTATCACCTTTATAAGTGTCTAGTGCAAAACTGATTCCTTCTACAATATATTTTATTCCATCATCAAGACTATTTTTCACATGAGAACCAGGATGCATAACTAAACAATCTGACTGCACTATATTTGCCCTTCGTATATCTTCATAAAGAGTTTTTTTTCCAAAATTACGCGTCTTTTTTGTAGAACTAGCTAAGTTAACTGTATATGGAAGATGAGCTACTACTGCTTTGATGTTACTATGATTCAAAATACGCTTATATTCAGCTATTTCTTCATCATAAAGCTTTCTCGCACTACCTCCTCGTGGATTTCTTGTGAAATATTGAAAAGTGTTCATATCTAAGTCTATTACAGATTGAATCATTTTTACTAGATTTCCTTTAGTTGATATATGAGATCCAATAATCATTAATTAATTCATCCTTATACAATTTATTTAGGTTTTTAAAGGTTACCTATAATCCTTAATAATATAAAAATTATAAAGGAAGATGTCAAAGTAAACAAGGAAAGCTACTAAAGAGAAATCAAAGATGTCTTATTGTTTGAGTAAAGTACAAAATCTCGTATTCTACAGCATAGATAGCATTTTTTCATATAATAATTGTAAAATAAATGCAAATTGTAGTCAGTAAACTATTTTTGCTGTATAATGTTATGTTGTAGTAAGTTAATATCTTAGGAGGTATAGTAATGGATAAATATATTTGTACTGTATGTGGTTATGTTTATGACCCTGAGGTTGGAACTGATGATATAGAACCAGGAACACCATTTAAAGATCTACCTGAGGACTGGACTTGTCCTTTATGTGGTGTAGGTAAGGATATGTTTGAAAAAGAATAAGGTCGGGTAGCCGACCTTTCTTTTTGTCAATAAAGGAAGGTTAGTTAGTATGAGAGAAATATTGAACAGAATAAAAAGAGGCGAACTACAGCTTTATTTAACACTTGTTGAAGCTTATCTTAAACAAGTATATTTCTCTGTAAAAGATGACTTTACAGATGAAGAAGCTGTATCAATCACAAAGGATATATTTGTCAAACTTTACGATAAAGTTTTAAGCTATATCTTTATTTTTAATGCGCAAAATTATGTAGATAATAACTTAGAAAAAATTGCATTAAAAAAAGGTGTTATTTTAAAAAAGAAGTACCTGAAGGATACAAGAGAGGTTCCAGAAAAAGTATTAAGACATATTTTATTAGGAATATCAGCAAAAACTAATACAAAAAAAAGAAGATCACTACTTATTGCAGTCCCAATTGTATCTTTAATATTTTTAATTGGTATAACTTTTATGGCTCAAGTAAGCTCTTCAAATGATACTCACCCTAAAGGCACCATTAGAAGAATTGAAAACCAAGTAGAGGTAGTTTATAAACAAAAGCTAAATTATGAGAGTGAAAAAATAACAAATATTTATAAACTCGATAATCAGAGAGTTGTTTTAGAGAAAGTAAATGACACAAAATACTACTATTCTATTCATAATATAAACGAAGGTATGAAAGGTACAATACAAAGAGATAAAAAAATACACTTCATTAAATTTGCTAATAATAAGTTGATTTTCAAGGCTGATAATAAGTTAGAAATGTATAATATAGACTTTGAATTAATCAATTCATTAGTAGTTAATGAAGAAATAATTTTATACTCAGAAGAAAATAATTTTGCTCTATACAAAGGTACAGATAATTATCTGATGATAAATTTAGAAACTTTTGAAGTCGAAAAGTTAGATTTAGATGTAAGTGAAAAAATTATTAAAATTAGAAATGATGGTTCTTTTGTGACTAGAAGTGAGCTATATAATCAAGGTTATAAAGAAATTCTGAATAAAGATTTATATTTAGAAAAGCTTATTGATGGTAAATTAGTTGCAATTAGTGAGGAAGGAATACTTGAAGTATATGATGAAGGAGAAGTTTTGTTCTCAAAACAATTAGCCCATTATCAAGATCTTGAGCAAAAACAAACTCATGATTATGGTCCTTATATGAGGACTAAGTTGTATAATAATAAGGATTACTTAATTATACCTATTAGGAGTAGATCTAATGCTAATTTTGAGATTTATGATATTGAGACAGGGAAATTAATAACTGCATTGGCTGATACATTAAGAAGTGGAGATCATGATCCAAATCCTGTAATTTCAGATGATGGAAAAGCTTTTTTATTAGCTACCCAATACAAGACGAGAAGAGAGGCATTAAGATTTAATGCTGTTTATGATTTATCTACTATTCCTATCAAGGAGTATCATCTAAAACCAGTTGGACATATAGAGGTAATGGAGATAATAGGAGAAGATGATTTTTACTATGTATATAGCTTTGATGATACAGGCTATTTTAAAATATTTAGAGTAAAATTTGTTAACAGTTAAAAATATTTAGGAGGTATTTAATTGGAAGAATCACGATTTGCAAAAAGAATGCAAGGTATGAAAGGAAATGCGATTAGAGAACTACTGAGTGTTTCACAACAACCAGGAATGATTTCATTTGCTGGAGGATTACCTTCTGCAGAGACTTTTGACAAAGAAACAGTAGCGGAAATTGCTTCAGAAGTTTTGATACAAGATGGTGATAAAATCTTACAATATGGATCTACTGAGGGTTATGCTCCATTAAGAGAAGAATTAATTAAGTATTTACAAAAAGATAGTTTTAATATCAGTCATGAAAACTTGTTGATTACATCAGGAGCACAACAAGGAATTGACTTAGTAGCAAAAGCAATTGTTAATCCGGGAGATGTAGTTGTAGTAGAAAGCCCTTCATATTTGGCTGCTTTACAGATCTTTAAAACTTATGAAGCTAAATTAGTAGTGGTACCATCTGATGAGAATGGCATGGTAGTTGAAGAATTGGAAAATGTAATAAAGAAACATAATCCAAAAATAGTATATTCAGTTCCTACTTTTCAAAACCCTAGTTCAGTGACAATGCCACTTAATAGGAGAAAAGAACTGTGCAAATTATTAGATAAGAACGAGGTTGTTTTTATTGAAGATAATCCATATGGAGATTTAAGATATAGTGGAGAAGATCAACCAAAGATATACAACTTAGATAAATCAAATCAAACCTTATATTTAGGAACATTTTCAAAAATTATCTCCCCAGGGTTAAGAGTTGGCTTTGCAGTGGGAGAAAAAGATTTAATAACTAAAATGAGAATTGGAAAGCAAGGCACAGATGTACAGACTACAACATTAGCACAAGCTATTATAGCAGAGTATTTTAAGAGAAATATTTTAGATGAGCATATAGAGAGTATTAAAGATTTATATAGAAAGAAACGCGACTATTTTCTTAAAAAAATGGACGAATTCTTTCCAAAAGAAGTAAAATGGAATTATCCTGAAGGTGGATTGTTTGTATGGGCGGAATTGCCTGAAGAATACGATACAAAGAAATTGTTTGAAATTGCAATATCAAAAAAAGTAGCATTTGTACCAGGACAATCTTTTTTTGTAAATGATAAAAAGAACTGTTTAAGGCTCAATTTTTCTAATGCTACGTTTGAAGAAATGGACCAAGGAATAGAAAGTTTAGGAAAAGCTATTAAAGAAATGATAAAATAAGAGCATTAAAACCGCGTATTGCAATACAATTCGCGGTTTTTTGTATACTTTACATTATTCATATAGTAAAATATAGTGAAAAGAAAACTAATAAAAGGGGGTATTCCATTGCGAGAAATTTTATTAAGAATAAAAAGAGGAGAGCTTCAGCTCTTTAATGATATTCTAAATGAATATTTACCATTAGTATATAATTCTGTTGCTAAGAGTCTTAGTAGAAAAGAAGCTGACAAAATAACAGTAGATATTTTTATCGATCTTTATAAAAAAATTCAAAATTATCACATTTGGAATAACCCAGATACTTTTATTGAGAAAAACATAAGAAGGAATTTCTCTAAGTATAATATTATAATATGTGACCAAGTAGACCAAACTGCTCCACCTATAGTGTTAAGGAATATTTTAATAGCTTTATCTAATAGAACTATAAAGAAAAAAAGAATTTACTCATTATTTTTAGTCCCACTAACAGTAATAGTAATATCCATTTTTTTGATGCTGTATTATGAAGCTTACTCAGCAAAAGTAGTTTATCCTATGGGAACAATAGAAAAAGAAGAGGAACTGACTATATCTGCAGCATATAGAGATGGTGGAGATAGGATATTTACATGGGGAAGAAATCCCGAAGGGGTTGTATCTGTTGAAAGTATAAAAGAAGATTTATCATTAGTTTATGCTGTTGATAGAAAAAACGAATATTTTTATAAGCTATATAAAGGTGCAAACTTCTTAAAAGAGTTAGAAATTGATTTTAAATATCTGTATCAAACATATGCAAAGAATAATACTTTAGTTTTTAAACATAATAACTCATTTTATCGTTTCAATTATGAAAGTGAACTGGTTGATTCAATAATAACCAATAATATTTTAAATACATCTGATAATAACCGTTACGTGTTAATAGAAAATAAAGATAGTGAGAATATTATACTTGATTTATATGAGTTTAAAGAAATCACGACTACAGGTAAAAGTGTTAAGAAATTACTTGATAGTGGTAAATATTTAACTGAGCAAGATACTAGTCAAATGGCAGAGTTAATCAATTTAGATTTACCAAACAGTTTATATAATGATTTTCATAATAATTACTTAGTAAACATTGATAAAGAAGGTTTTATAAAAGTTATAAGAGGAACTGAAGTAGTTCTAAATAGCAAACTATTTTACTATCATTATCTTGATGAAAAAGAAACGAGTTCAAAACTAAGTAGCATTTATGTTGAAATTACAAATGATTTAGTTCTAGTTGCAATTGAAGGAGAGATATTTAGTGGGTTAGAAGCTTTTGACCTTAAAACTAATGATATAGTAATTCATTTTGAAGATACTGTTTCTAAAGGAGAGATGGAGTTTAGACCCGTGTTATCAAATGATAAAAATGCGTACTTAATTTCGATACAAAAGCGAGATTATAGAGATCGAGTAAGGCAAAACATTGTTTTTAATCTAGCAAAAAGACCAATCACTGCTTTAAAAATACCAGATTCAGAATACCTTGAACAAGCAGCAATTGGAGATAGACAAGAAGGCGGATACTATGTATACTCAATCAATAACTCAGGAACATTATTAATTAACATTATAAAATAATTCAGAGTAAGTTAACACTACTCTGAATTATTCTTTTTTAAAATGAATTTTAATATTAAAGCTAAAGCTATTATCAGTAAACTTATCAGCTGTGCAACCCTAAAGCTACCCAGCATTAAACTATCAGTTCTTAATCCTTCGATCCAAAATCTTCCAATAGAATACATAATCGCATATGAAGTTATAATTTGTCCTTTATAATTATATCTTTTATGTAAAAAATATATCAATAAAATGGCTACACAAATATTCCAAAGTGATTCATATAAAAAAGTTGGATGCCTATAAGCACCATCTACATATATTGCCCATGGTAAATTTGATGCGTATCCATAAGCTTCTTTATTGATGAAGTTACCCCATCTTCCAATTGCTTGAGCTAAAGCAATTCCTGGAGCAACAACATCAAGCCAATTTAAAAATTTTATTTTCTTTATTCTTGTATATATATAGCCTACTAAAATACCTAATATTAAACCGCCATGTATAGCTAATCCACCATGCCATATTTTAAAAATCTCACTAGGATAATCTAAGTAGTATGATAAATTAAAAAGTACGTAATATAGCCTTGCTCCAATAATTCCTGCAGGAAGAGCAAATATTAAAATATCTATTAAGTCATCAGGATTTAAATCATTTCTCTTTGCTTCATATCTAGAAACGAATATAGCAACAATTATCCCAAGATTAATTAATATTGCATACCATCTAATACTAAATGGACCTATTTCTATTGCAACACCATTCATGATTACACCAACTTTTATTTATTATAAGGGCAGATATTTAGACACTTCAAACAGATTTCATCATTGCCAGAATCACTGTAACTTAGTATGCATTTCTCATTGTCAAGTCTTTCTTTTATGTCGTGATTTGGATGAAAAAGCAATCCAGATAAAGCATTCGTTGGACAATTTTCAATACAGATATTACAGTCTTTGCAAAGATTTTCACTAATTTCATTTAACTCTAATTCAAGATCAGTCAAAATGGTCGTACATTGTATTCTGGCTCCATATTTTTTATTAATAAGCAGATTATTTTTACCTAACCAGCCAATCCCTGAGTAAGAGGCAACCAGATTATGAAAATAAAAAGGAAAGTGTTGATTATTAATATAATTATAAGCTGGTACAGGAAAAGCATTCCCACCGTTACGTTCTATAATTCTAGATAAATATAAAGCAGCTCTATCCAAAGTCGGAATTACTGTATTATTAAGATAATAAGAATAGTAATCACTAGTACTGTCATATATAAGTGATTTTGGTATCACATAACCTATACTTATGGCATTTACATATCTATTAAGAATTGTTTTTGAGATTATACCTTTATTATCATAAAAGTTTTCAATCGAAGAAACACCAAAAAGTTCAATGCCAAGTATTTTTGCTTGGGTTTCTAAACTCGTTTCGACTTGACTCATTAGTTACTCCTTTAATGTTACTAGCATTTCAACTTCAACAGCTGCATTTCCAGGTAAAGCATTAGAACCAATTGCTGATCTAGCATGTTTACCATTTTCGCCAAATAAATCTATTAATAGTTGGCTTGCGCCATTAATAACTTTCGGTTGATCAGTAAAATCTGATGTGCAGTTCACAAATCCTAATACTTTAAAAATTTTATCAATTTTATCAAGGTCACCGATTTCTTGTTTTATAGATGCTAAACATCTTAATGCTGAATACTCAGCTGCTTTTTGTCCTTCTTCAATTGATAGATCTCTTCCAACTGTACCTTTGTATATTCTTGAATCTTGTCCAGAAGTATATAAAAAATTATTAAATACATTTACTGGCTTGTATAATCCCATTGGTTTTGGAACCTCCGGTAACTTATGTCCCATTTCTTTAAGTTTTTGTTCTATTTTACTCATAGTTAATCCTTTCTTAATGAATTTTATAATTTCTAATTGTATACTACTAATAAAGGATACATTAATGTTAGCTGAAAAAAAAGAGGAGATGAATAAATAATGTCATTTACGTGGGGAAATAATATCAAACTTACTATATATGGAGAATCACATGGTAAAGGTGTAGGGATTATTATAGATGGAATAAGTTCTGGAAATAAATTAGATTACAAACAAATAAAACAAGAGTTGGTAAGAAGAAAAACAAAAAGTATTGCAGGAACAACTAAAAGACAAGAAGAAGATAACTTTGAAATCATGTCTGGGATTCTTAACGGTAAAACAAATGGGGGTCCAATTAATGTATTCTTTCCTAACATAGATGCTAAGCCAAAAGACTACAGTGAAGTTAAATATAAGCCACGTCCTAGTCACGCTGATTATCCTGCAAATATTAAATACAATGGATATAATGATTATAGAGGCGGAGGCTTCTTTTCTGCAAGACTTACTGCACCAATAGTATTTGCAGGAGCAGTTGCAAAGAGTATTTTAATTTATCAAAATATTAAAATTTATAGTCATATACTCAAGATGGGAGAGTATATACATGATTTAGAATTTAGTGACATAAAAGACTTTAAGATATTAGACGATCTAAATAGTAAAAATAGATTTATGATTAATAAAAATGAAGAAGATAAAGCTCAGAAATTGCTTAAAGTCTTAACTTCTGAAGGAGACTCCATTGGCGCAAAAATCGAGTGCATGGCAATAAATTTACCAGTAGGATTAGGTGAACCATATTTTAACTCAATAGAATCTGATTTATCTTCTTTAGTATTTTCTATTCCAGGAGTTAAAGCAATTGAGTTTGGTTTAGGAGAAAAATTTAGTGAGAAAAAGGGTAGTGAGGCTAATGATGAATATAGAGTGGTTAATGGTCAGGTATTAACCACGCAAAATAACAATGGAGGAATTCTTGGTGGACTTACAAATGGTATTCCCATTAATCTTAAAGTCACTTTTAAACCTACCTCATCTATATCAAATCCTCAGAGGACAGTTAATCTTGATAGTATGACAAATACTACTCTATCACTCTCTGGAAGACATGATGCATGTATTGCGATAAGAGGACGAGTTGTTGTTGAAGCGGTGCTAGCAATAGTTTTACTTAACTTCATTAAATTATCTTAAAAAATATAATAGTGCACCTTACAAACTAATATTTAAGGTGCACTATAAATCTTAAATTCTTATTTCATGAAATTTTTTCTTACCTCTTTGCAAAAGCAATTTGTTATTATTAAAATCATCTAGAGTAATCTCTTTATAAAGTTCAGTTACTTTTTTGTCATTAACACTTATTCCATTTTGTTTAATTAGCCTTCTAGCTTGACTCTTAGACTGTGCTAATCCAACATCATTTAACAAGTCTATTAATAATACTGGGCTATCAAAATCAGATTTATTCATCTGAGTATGAGGGATGTTTTTATCGCTAGTTCCTTTATCAAACAATGCTTTTGCAGCTTTCATGGCTTTTATAGCTTCGTCTTCTCCATGGACTATCTTTGTTACTTCAAAAGCAAGCACTTCTTTTGCTTTATTAATCTCAGCTCCTTCTAGATTGCCGAGTCTTTCTACTTCTTCTTTTGGTAAAAAGGTCATTAAGTAAAGAGTATTCTTTACATCTGCGTCTTCTATATTTCTCCAGTATTGATAAAAATCATAAGGAGAGGTTAGTTTAGGATCTAACCAAAGAGCACCTTTTTCTGTCTTACCCATTTTTTTGCCTTCACTTGTAGTAAGTAAGGTAAAAGTTACTCCGAATGCACTTCCTCTTTCTTTTTTTCTTATTAGTTCTACACCACCAATTATGTTAGACCATTGATCATTTCCACCAAACTGCATCTTGCAGTTATGTTTTTTATATAAGTGTAAGAAATCATATGATTGCATTATCATATAGTTAAACTCGAGGAAGGATAACCCTTTATCTAACCTAGACTTGTAGCATTCAGCAGCAAGCATTCTATTTACTGAAAAATGTACCCCAATCTCTCTAAGTAGTTCAATATAGTTTAAATCTAAAAGCCAGTCAGCATTGTTTAGTATCATCGCTTTATCATCACTAAAATCTATATGCTTTTCAAAGTGCGATTTGAACATTTGAGCATTTTTATCAATTTCTTCTGGTGTAAGCATTTTACGCATATCAGTTTTACCAGTTGGATCTCCTACCATAGTAGTCCCTCCACCAAGTAACACAATAGGTCTGTGTCCAGCATTTTGCATATGTTTCATGACCATTATTTGTAACAAGTGTCCTACATGAAGACTTTCAGCAGTAGCATCAAAGCCTATGTAAAATGTAACTTTCTCATTATCTAGTAAATCTTTTATTTCTTCTAGATGTGTTGCTTGTTCTAAATATCCTCTTTCTTGTAAAATTTCATATACATTTCTCATAATATCTACCTCACTATCTTTTTAATATAATAAAAAAAGCCAAACTCGCATAAGGACGAGTTTGGCCCGTGTTACCACCTTATTTTACACAAATACTATGTGCCTCAAAGCTTTAACGAGCTTAACCGCAGAAAAAACTGTGCTCAAGAGTTGTAATTCGCTCACAATATAATATAAGCTTGCACCATCCGCTTATTCTCTATAAATTATATTGAAGCTACTAGTCTCCATCCTTGCATATCGTATTATTAATAAATTTTAGTATATTGTACTTATGATGTCAAATAATCTAGTTAATTAAACCTATATGGTATAAAAGCATGTAAGCTTCACCATTAGATAATTCTTGATGATTACTAATGATAGAATAAAAATCTATCAGCTTAAGGTGATTAATTAACTTTTGTTCACTAATAACCATGTTTTGAAGCAAGTTCTTAGTTAAAAGGACGTCATTTTCAACTTCTAATTCTGAATAACTCCATTTAAGATGAGAGTTTAAATAATTAAATTTTTCAGCAAATTCCACAGCACTTATTGTCTTATCTAACTTATAATTATTATTATATCTACCTTGAACTAATCCATATTTTCTAACAAATCTTAGTCCTTTATAATGTTTATGATTAATAATTTCTGGGGGGTAATCAAAATCTGGCAAATATGCTCCAAAACTTATTAAATCATCTTGTAAAGCATCTATTCTAGCTTCACTAGTAATTAGCTCATCAATAGATATATTTTCGTTTACAAGCATACTTACAGCTTGACCAACACCTTCAGCTACGCACATGCCTACAGGAACTACTCTGATGCTACCATGAGCTAGTGAATCATATCCAGCACTTCTGCTAGCTATAAATAAGTTCTTTGTATCTTTTGGGATTGTCGCTCTAAGAGGAATAGAGTATATTTTTGGATTACCTAAAATAATTACATCATCCCCCGGAAATGTTCCTTGTAAGTCTACAGGGTATGATCCAAGAGCTATTTTATCTTCAAAATTTCTGTGCTCTAATACATCGTCTACAGTTACTCTATACAATGTGTCAAAGTGTCTTGACTCTCTTACATATAGCTCTGGTGCAGTTTTTAACAAAGTAATATTTTGCATGCCCGGGATATTTTTCTGTAGAAATGGAATAATAAGTTCAAGTTCATTTGAAGCAATTTCTTTTGCAGATGACAAAGATTCTGAATCTAGAGGATCTATATAAAAAATTTGTAAAGCATTAATCATAACACAACCATCTGATTGTCTTGCAATATTTAATCCTCTCATTTGCACACTGTCGTTTTGAGCATTATAACTTCTATATAGTTCAGGGAAACCCCATGCAGTATTGTATGTAGAACCTGTATTAATATCCCCATCATTTTTTAGGTAGCTACGGATTTCTTGCCAGTTATCATTCTTTATTCCGCCAAGTTTAAATACTTGAGTAACAGCCATTCCATGACTAGGTCCACCTATATCTGCTTGCCCAAGAGTATAAGAAGCACCACTTTTTGCCGCAATATCACCATCTTGAGTTGCGTCTATAATGTACTTTGCATAACTAATGTATTTGTCTTCACTCTTGAAAGACTCTATGCCTATCAGTTTATTATCCTCCATAATTGGGGATATAGAACTGTGAGACAATGAAAGTGTAATGTTGTCTTCATTTTGTATCATATTGTTAAATACCTCTTCTGCTGTTTGAACATCAAATGCAATTCCTTCAATGTTTGAGTAAAATTCTTCAAAAATACCTCTGGTTAGGAGTTCATTATTGGGACCATAATTCATATCCAGAAAGTTTAACCAACCTAAAGTAAATAAGCCTCCAACTTTATCTCTATCATCTATAAGTAAAGTATTTAGACCATTTCTTGAAGTAGAAATTGCTGCTGCTATACCTTCTGGATCAGTGCCAACTACAATAACATCATATTCATTTTCAGTTAATGTTATATTATTACATGCTGAAATATATAAAATAGTAATAAAAACTAAAAGTGTAAACATCATCTTCTTAATCTTCATAAGCGCTCCTTTAAAAAGTTTTTTTTTAGTATAACATGAAATTTAATATTTTTGTTTTCTTGTTTATGTATTCATGTTTTTAATGTACAATATGTATGACATAAAATACTGTAGAGGAGTTGTGATTTAATGAAGAAAATTTTAATTACAGGTGCACTCGGCCAAATAGGATCTGAGTTAGCACTAAAAATGCGAGGTATTTATGGTGATGATAACGTTATTGTAAGTGATTTAAAAGCACAAGGACCAGAAGAGATAATAAAGGGTGGTCCTTTTGAAAAGATAGATGTCACTAATGCTAAAAAACTTGCTGAGGTTGTAAAGAAGTATGATATAGACCATATTGTTCACCTTGCGGCGTTGTTATCTGCTGTTGCAGAAGATAAACCTAATCTTGCCTGGGATGTTAATATGGGCGGTTTGTATAATTGTCTAGAAATTTGTAGAGAGTTTGATACTAGCATGTTTACCCCAAGTTCAATTGCAGCTTTTGGGCCAAGCACACCACCTGATAATACCCCACAGGATACTATACAAAGGCCAACAACAATGTATGGAGTAACAAAGGTTTCTGGTGAGTTATTATGTGATTATTATGCAAAAAGATTTGGAGTTGATGTAAGAGGAGTTAGATATCCTGGTTTGATTTCATATCAAACTCTACCAGGTGGCGGTACAACTGACTATGCTGTTCATATTTTTTACGATGCTATTGAGAAAGGTGAATACACAAGTTTCATTGATAAAGGCACGAAAATGGATATGATGTACATGCCAGATGCTTTAGATGCAATAATAAGATTATCAGAGGCAGATGAGTCAAATCTAATTCATAGAAATGCTTTTAATGTTACAGCAATGAGTTTTGCACCAGAAGACCTGGCAGATGAAATTAGAAAGCATATCCCTGATTTTAAAATGAACTATGAAGTAGATACAACAAGACAAGCTATTGCAGATTCTTGGCCAAATTCTTTAAATGATAGTGCTGCAAAAAAAGAATGGGGTTGGAACCCTAAGTATGACTTAGAATTAATGACAAAAGATATGATAGAGAAACTAACAAAAAAATTAAATAAATAAAAAAAGGGAGTGCACTCCCTTTTTTTAAATAAAAGGTGACTAGAATGAGAATTAATTTTAACAGACTTAAAGAAAATATGATGGAATTAGCCCAAATTGGGAAAGATCCAGCAGGAGGAATTACAAGAGTTGGCTTTTCAGAAGAAGAGAAAAAGGCTCAAAATTGGCTTAAAGAAAAATTAGATAATATAAATATTAATAATGAGTTTGATAGCGTTGGTAATTTAATAGCCTATTATCCTGGAGAAAGTAATCAAGACATTATAATTGGCTCTCATCTAGATACTGTACCACAAGGCGGGATGTATGATGGAGCTTTAGGTGTTCTAGCTGGTCTTGAAGTTATAGAAACTTTGAAAGAAAATAATATCAAATTAGATTACGGTGTTAGACTAGCCTCTTTTGTTGCTGAAGAAGGAAGTAAAGCTGGTGGAACTTTTGGAAGTAGATGTGTTGCTGGACAAATAAGTAATGTTAGTGATAAGATATTATCAATGGTAAATTTAACTAATCAAGGCATTAAAGAATCAGCTTTTGATATTAAAAAGATTAAATGCTATTTAGAGCTACATATAGAACAAGGTGGGGTCCTTGATACAGAAGATATTGAAATAGGTGTAGTTACTGGGATAGTTGGTATACAGCGCTTTGAAGTAATTATAAATGGAAAAGCTAATCATGCAGGCACAACCCCAATGGACTTAAGAGATGATGCATTAATTAAAACTACATTTTTTATTCAAGATTTTTACAATCTTATTAATAACTCAGAAGGAAACATCGTTGGTACGATTGGATCTTTAGAAGTTAAGCCAGGAGCAGTTAATGTAATTCCAGGAAGAGTTGAATTTTTAATTGAGATGAGAGGGATGAACTTTGATTGTACAGATAAAGTTATTAATTCTTTGAAAGAGAAATATAATGATAGTGATTACAAGTTTGAAGAAATTACACGTAAAAGTAGTGTTCATTTAAACGAAGATATAATCAAAACTATCCAAGAAACTTGCAAAGACTTAAACTACAATAATAAGCTTATTCAGAGTGGTGCTGGGCATGATGCTAATTCCATAGCTAAAATTGCCCCTTCAGGTATGATATTTGTTCCAAGTGTAAATGGCGTAAGTCACTCACCTGAAGAGTACAGTAGATGGGAAGATATTGAAAAAGCTGCAAACGTTTTACTTTCTGTAGTATTAAAAATTTAATTGGGGGTTTCGAATATGGGAATTTATATTGGTTTAGGTTTTTTAGCACTAATTATTTTGTTCTTTGTATCTAGCTACAATGGTTTTGTTAAGTTAAGACAAAGAATAAGAGAAGCATTTTCAACTATGGATGTTTATCTAAAACAACGTTATGATTTGATTCCAAATTTGGTAGAGACTGTTAAAGGATATGCTAGTCATGAAAAAGAAACATTTGAACGAGTAGTCCAAGCTAGAAATAGAGCAGTCCAAGCACAAAATATCAATGAAGTTAGAGAGAGCAATAATATGCTTACCGATGGTTTAAGACAGCTTTTCGCGCTTGCAGAAGGATATCCTGAGTTAAAAGCGAATACTAACTTTTTAGATTTGCAAAATCAACTTGCGAGAGTAGAAGGAGAAATCGCTCAATCTAGAAAATATTACAATGCAGTAGTAAGGGATTTTAATACTAGAAGAGAAGTATTTCCACATGTATTAATTGCTAGTTTGTTTAGTTTTTATAAGGAACCTTATTTTGAAATTGAAGATGCTTCACAAAGAGAAAACGTGAGGGTTAGCTTTTAATTATGAAAAAGCTTGTTAGCTTAATACTTGTCACGATTGCAATTTTTAGTCTTTTTATTATACCTGCCTATGGTATGGAAGCTTTTTATATTGATAACTATGATATTGATATTAAAGTTCATGAAGACAATTCCTATAGTGTAACTGAAAAAATAGAAGTTTTTTTTACAGAAGATAGAAGAGGTATTTATAGGACAATACCTCTTTTTAGTAGTAATAGTGATGCAAGAGTCGAAAATATTAAAGTTCCTAACGATCCAATTACAGTATCATATAGTAATAACTCAGTAGAAATAAGGATCGGAGATCCGGACATTTATATTAATGGTAAGAAATCATATGAAATAACTTATGATTTTATTGTAGGTATTGATGGGATACCAAATTATGATGAGTTTTATTTCAACTTAATTGGCGATCAATGGGATACTTATATTAATAATGCTTCTTTTACAATTGAGATGCCTAAAGATTTTGATCAGTCTAATTTAGGATTTCAAGTTGGCAGTTTTAATATAACAGATGACACAAATTCTGTAGATTGGTTTGTTGATGGTAATACAATAATTGCAGAAACTAATAGAAGGATAAGTAACTATGAAGCAGTTACAGCAGTTCTAGTATTACCTGAAGGTTATTACTCTGAGGCACAGCCACTTAATGAAGGTGTTAACACTTTTCGTTATATTATGTATGCTTTAGCAATTATTTTATCAGTTATTACTTTTTTAATATGGATTAAATATGGAAAAGATAATAAGTTAGTTGCACCTATACAATTTTATCCACCTCAGGATTTAACACCTGCTGAAGTAGGATATTTAATGAACGAAACAGTAGATCCCAAAGATGTTACTTCTTTAATAATATATTGGGCTTCTGAAGGTTATCTTAATATTGTTGAAGAAGAGTTAGAAAATGATACAATTCTTGATAAAATTAAAAATAAATTAAGTAAACCCAGGTTTACATTAGTTAAGTTAAAAGATTTAGATTATAATGCTAAAGACTTTGAAAAAATCATGTTTGAGGATCTTTTTGAAGTTTATGGTGATGGAGAAAAGGTATACTCAGATGATTTGAAACAGAAGTTTCATGTAACTATGAGCGTCGTTATATCAAGAGTTAAGGCCCATTTTAAATTGGATGAAAAACGTATATATACAACAAAAAGCATACGATTTAAATATTTAACACACTTTTTATCAATTATTCCTACATTTGTATTTCTAACAGCTGTTTTTAGCCACGAGTTTTACTCTTTAGGCTTTGGTCTTATGATCGCAATTATGAGTAGTATTTTTATTACAGTTCCTATCTCACTGGTATTAACTTTTTTTGATAAGAACAAACATATGCGTTCTTTCAAGTTGATACTACCCGCATTAGGCGTTTTTGCTATAGCAGTACCATTCATTTTTGTGGGTGTGTTAATCATTGGGGCTATGGTAATTAATTTAGTTGATATAATCTTTATTGTAAGTTCGATTTTATTTATGAATTTCTTGGGAGTTATAATGCCTCAAAGAAGTGAGTATGGAGATAGAGTATTAAACGAAGTATTAGGTTTTAGAACTTTTATCTTGACTGCAGAAAAGGATAGATTAGAAAGGTTAATAAGTGAAAACTATACTTATTATTATGATGTTTTAGCCTATGCCATTGTTATGAATGTTTCCGATAAATGGGCAGATAAGTTTAAAGATATTACACTAGATCCACCTGATTGGTATATTTCTTCAATGTATTATAGAGCTGGGTTTAATGCAGCTATGTTCAATCGTCAATTTAGTGAAAGTTTCAATACACTTCAAAATACAATGGCATCAAAGCCGCCCTCACAAAGAGGTGGAGGTTCAAGCTTTGGTGGAGGATCTGCTGGTGGTGGAGCTGGTGGAGGCGGAGGAGGAAGTTGGTAGACAACATGCCTGCTTTGTGATAAAGTACTCCACAGTAAAATTGTGGAGTGATGTTTATGAATACGATTTTTTTATGGTTAGTCTTGATGCTTGTTAACTTTTTGGCAATCCTAGTTTTTTATAAACTATTTGATGTGGCTGGACTTTATTCATGGATTGCTATTTCAGCAATTATTGCAAATATTCAAGTTTTAAAAACAATAGAGCTATTTGGTTTTGTAGTTACTCTTGGGAATATTATATATGGAACTTCTTTTTTAGCTACTGATATCCTATCAGAATTGCATGGAAAAGAAAAAGCAAAAAAAGGTGTATACATTGGGATGATGACTCTTATTAGTATGACTTTAATAATGCAGATAAGTTTGATGTTTATTCCTCACGCTTCTGATTTTTCTCAAGATGCTTTACAAACTATATTTGGAATAATGCCTAGAATTGCTTTTGCTAGCTTTGTAGCTTATTTTATTAGCCAACTTCATGATGTTTGGGCCTTTGATTATTGGAAAAGTAAGTTCCCAGAAAGGAAGTATCTATGGCTTAGAAATAATCTCAGTACATTAGTAAGTCAACTAATTGATTCTATTGTATTTACAACAATTGCATTTTATGGAGTTTTTGAGAGTTCAGTTTTTGTGGATATCTTAATCACAACTTATGTTTTGAAATTATTGGTAGCAGTTTTAGATACACCATTTGTATATATTGCTACAAAAATAAAAGATTAAAAACCTTGCATATGCAAGGTTTTTTTTATATGGATATTAAATTATCTGATTCTAACATAATTTCTGTAGCAGTATACATGTTAGTTATTTCACCAATAGCAAGTTCTTTTTCTTTCTCATAATAATTTAAACAAGTTCCACAAGTCAGTAATATAACTCCTTTATCTGCTAACTCATGTAAAGAATCTAATATTTTTGAGTTTTTTAATGTTAGATTAGCACCACTATTCATAAAAATAATTGTTTTTGGAGGACGACTTAATTCTGTAAGAGAATAGAAAAAACTGTTCATTAAGACTTTACCAAGATCTTTACTGCCTCGGCCAAAAGTTTCTGAGGAACATAACAAAACTACATTATTACCACTGAAAGATTTTTCTTCAACAACTATGGGTTTTTCTTCAATAGAATCAAATGTGCCTTTTTTTGAGATAGATATCTCAAAAGCATCCTCTTTTGTTATTGTATTAAAATCATATGACATTTTTTTTGCAAATTTTTCGACATTCTTCCTTGCTACATCATTATCAACTAACGTTGTAATTTTTGAGACACTTGAATCTTCTAATGCTTTCTTTGTTAATATAACAGGCGTGGGACAAGCTTTGCCTTTGGCATCAATAATTTTCATAATTACCTCCATAAATAATATATATTTATTTTATATATTAGTAAATCTTATAAAAAAATGCAAACGATAGTAACTTAACTGGCTACTTATGTGATAAAATTATTATATTAGGGGTGATGAAGTGTTAAAAGTTTCAAATATAAAACTTTCAATAGAAAATAGAGGAGAAGTATTATCAGCAGTTTCTCAAAAACTTAATATTTCAAAAGATGATATTATATCTATAAAAATAATTAAGGAATCTTTTGATGCAAGAAAAAGACATCAATGCTATGTTTACACTTTAGAAGTTGAACTAGAAAATGAAGATTACATATTATCAAAAAATATAAAGAATGTATCTAAATTACAAAGAAGAGAATATAAAATAAATATTGGTAACAAAATCAGTAATAGAATTTCTCCGATTATTGTCGGTAGTGGTCCATGTGGACTATTTGTTACATATGCTTTGGCTAAAGCTGGTTTAAAACCAATTCTGCTAGAAAGAGGTTCTGATGTTGATAGGAGAGTTAAAAAAGTCA
>CAZCFQ010000025.1:931-21764 GCA_964497955.1 uncultured Clostridiaceae bacterium | reverse complement strand
TTTCTTATTTGCTCAAAGTTTAGAATAATTTTTAATGTAAGAATTATAAATAATAAAGTACTAAAACTTCCTAAAACATATCTTAAATCATTACTATAAGATCCAACTAAATTTCCTAAAGCTGCTAATGCAAGCATCAACCCTGAAATAGGTATAGGTATAATTTTAATTACCCTTTTCATTTTATTCATCCAAATTTTTAACTTCTTTGATTTCTCTGACAATTATCTCTGCTAGTTTCTGAGCCATTTCTCCAGTGAAAGAAATACACTGTTCTTTATGTTCACCTGAGCTCATATCCATTCCTTTTGTTAAATAACTACAGCACAAAACTTTATGATTATCTTTAAAACTTTGTTGTAATTCATTGGCTAATTCAAATGTTTTGCTAATTTTAGGGTCTTTAGGATTTTTTCTTCCAAAAAAATATCCAAGCATCATAACCCCTCCACTAACTGCACCACAAACACATTTAGATTTTCCAATACCTATTGGGAATCCAGAAGCCATTGCTATCATTTCTTTTGGCATATTTAATTCAAAATTATCTCTAATTGCACTAGCTATTGATTCTGAACAATAAAAGTCTCCTCTTCTAAAATAATTCTCTGCATCTTCTCTTATTTTTTTTATACTAATTTCTTTTTTCATTCTTCTTCCTCCCATATTCGTCTTTATGCATATTATCATATTTGATTTTCTTATGTCAATGATAATATAATCTAATTTATAAAAATATAAAAAAACTCTTTTGATAAAATCAAAATGACTTTTATCAAAAGAGTTTTAATATTTACAATTACTCTAACCAACTAGCTATAGCTTTTGCACTTGGAACTTTACCTTCAACTTTTATTTCGCCATCAATCATAACAGCAGGTGTTATCATTACACCTTTTGATACTATATCATTAACTTCTTCAACTTTTACTAACTCTGCACTAACACCTAACTTGTCTAACTGTTCTTTAATTGCATTGTAAGTCTTTTTACATTTAGGACAACCTGTTCCTAATACTTCAATTTTCATATTCATCACCTTTCTAATTTTATACAAATATTGACCCATAAATAAAACCTGTTAAAGTTGCCATTATAACTACTAACGCTACAAAAACTAAAGTTTTCTTGGTTCCTAAAACACTTCTTATAACTAACATATTAGGTAGTGATAAAGCTGGTCCTGCTAATAACAGAGCTAATGCTGGTCCTTCTCCCATACCTAAACCTAACAGTCCTTGTAAAATTGGAATCTCCGTTAAAGTAGCGAAGTACATAAATGCACCAATTATTGAAGCAATAAAATTTGCAAATATAGAGTTACCACCAACATAATTAGATATCCATGATGCTGGTATTAGTCCTGCATTCTGACCAGGTCTACCCATTAGAAATCCTGCTACTAATACACCTATAAATAATAAAGGCAATATTTGTTCAGCAAATCCCCAAGTAGCACTGACCCATTCACTAACTTCTTCTTTCTCAAACCATTTTACTATCATAATTAATAGAGATAGTAGTAAAATTATTGTTACTGGCCATTTAATACTAAAAATGAAAGCCCATAAACCTTCTACTTCTCCTGGATTAGCCCAGTTTGCAAATACTAAAATCAATACCATAGATCCAAAATATAGAATATTCTGAACTGGAGTTCTTTCTTTATCTTCTTCTAAAACTTTAAAATTTGTATTTGATAATCTTTCTTTTTCACTTTTTCTAAAAATAAAAGACATTAAAAGACCTATTACTAAAGCAAATACAACTGCACCGATTGCTCTCGCTAAACCCATTTGTGCACCTAAAACTCTTCCTGTCATAAATATAGCCAAAACATTTATCGCTGGTCCAGAATACAAAAAGGCTGTAGCAGGCCCTATACCAGCACCTCTTTTATATATTCCTGCAAATAAAGGTAATACTGTACATGAACAAACTGCTAAAATTGTCCCTGAGACTGAAGCTACTAAGTAAGCAACCCACTTCTTTGCTTTTTGACCAAAGTACTTTATTACAGATTGTTGTGATACAAAATTTGATATTGCTCCTGCGATAAAAAATGCAGGAATTAGACAAAGTAATACATGTTCTCTTGCATACTCTTGAAGCATGTGGAATGCTTCTAATATTGCAACTTGAATACTATTATCACTTAAGGGTATATAAAAGGCAGCTAAAAATACTCCTACAAATATGATAAACTTCTTTTTATTAAACATAATTAATCCTCATCTAAGCCTAAAGCTTCTTTCCTATTATTAATCCTAGATAATAAAATCTCATCTATGCAACTAAAAAATGTTGCTGCACAAGGCATTTCCAACTTATATATCACATTCAAACCTTCTTTTTTAGATGAAATAATACCAGAATTTCTTAAAACTGATAAATGCTTAGAGACTGAAGGCTGACTCAAATTAAGTGAATCAGTAAACTCACATGCACATGTATCTCCATTTTCTGCTAAAATAGAAATTATCTTAAGTCTAGCTTGATGAGCCATTGCTTTTGCTACCTCTGCTCTTGCTTTATATAATTGTTCATTCAAATTAATTCCTCCTTAATCCATAACTATATTACTATATAGGAATATAGTTGTCAATAGAAAAATCTTTGGTTTACCCAAAGATTTCAATTATCTTTTATTGCGATTAAGCCTACTTGCAACTCCTGCAAAAAACTATTTGTTATCCTTTAATAAATCTCTAATTTCTGTTAATAATTGAATGTCTTCTGGTACTGCTTTAGGTTCTTCAGGTTTAGGCTCTGGTTTTTTCTTAGTCTTATCATAAATCCTAATTACAATAAAAATAGCAAAGGCTATTATTAAAAAATCAATTATACTTTGAAAAAATTGTCCAAACCGTATAGCTAGTTCAACCTCTCCTTGCGGTGTTTTAGAAATGACCCATTGCAAACTTGTAAGGTCTACTCTTCCTAATAATACACCAATAAAAGGCATAATTATATCATCTACAAAAGAAGAAATAATTGCTCTAAAAGCTCCTCCAATAACAACAGCTACAGCCAAATCTAAAACATTCCCACGCATAATAAATTTCTTAAAATCTTGCCACATGATCTATTCTCCTCTCTATTAACAGTTAAATATTACTATCTTACAGCCAGTTAATCAATTCCCTTTGTAAGTTTAATACTTTATAATGACTCAACTTATTGACATATGTCCACTTTGTGCTAGTATTAAAAGTGAGAACAAAATATAACAAGGAGGTTTTCTTATGACATATAAACCTGATTTAGGTAGCAGTGTGACAGATACAAAGATGAGAACACCTAAAGATGTTTCACAGTTTTCTGGAATGTGTTCTACTTGTGCGAGCAATTGTTTAGGTACTTGTGAAATAGGACGATCTGCAGTACTTGGAGATCAAGCTATTTATCCATATAAAGCAGATATTAATCAATTTGCTTCGGAAAAAAACTATCCATTTGACTTTTCACACTTTAATATAAATGGAAGAGTTTTTGGTGTTAGTGGAGCTAATGAGACTCATGATGAAGTAACTTTTCCTAAAGCTGATGTAAGTTTTGAATTCGGGAAAACAAAAAAGACAAAATTAACTATGCCAATAATATTACCTGCAATGGCTAAACTTAATTGGAAAGACTATTACTCAGGTGCTGCTTTAGCTGGAGTAATGGTAGTAATAGGCGAAGATGTAGTTGGAAAAGATAAAGATTTAGTAATAAAAGATGGCAAAGTAGCTAACTCACCACTAATTAAAAAAATGATCCAACAATTTAGAAAGTATTACAGAGGTTATGGTGACATTATATTACAGGCTAATGTAGATGACGAAAATCTAGGAGTACTGGATTATGCAATAAGTGAGTTAGGTGTAACTTCAGTTGAAATAAAGTTTGGTCAAGCTGCAAAAGGAATTCAAGGCATGGGTCAAGTGAAAGATATTGACAAAGCACGCAAATTACAAGAAAAAGGCTATTTAATTTATCCAAATCCTAATGATAAAAATGTGATAGATAAGTATAAAAATGAAGTTGGACCAATATTTCAAAAGATTGGCAAGCTTCCACTGTGGGATGAAGATTATCTAGTAAAGAGAGTAAAAGAACTGAGAAATCTTGGTGCAAAACATGTCTGTTTTAAAACTGGACCTTTTGATCCAAAAGACTTAATAAGATTAATTAAGATAGCTTCAATAGCTAATGTAGACTTAATCACTTTTGATGGAGCTGGCGGAGGTTCTGGCAATAGCCCAACTAAAATGATGAATGAATGGGGAATTCCAACAGCAAATCTTGAAAGTTTATTATATAAGATACTTAAGAAAATGGACTCAAAAGGTTTTGATTTACCTCAAGTTGCTATCACTGGAGGTTTAGTGATGGAAGATGATGTATACAAAGCTTTAGCTTTAGGAGGATCTTTCATACAATTAGTTGGAATTGGAAGAGGTGCTATGGCTGCTGCTTTTGCAGGACATAATGTAGGGAAATTAATAGATAATAATTCACTACCTGAATCTTTAAGTAAATATGGCAATACAAAAAAAGAATTATTTAAAGGAATAAGGCAGCTAAAAGAATTCTATGGTCAAGATGCTTTAGAAATTCCAGCTGGAGCAATAGGAGTTTACTCATTCTTAGATAGAGTTTCTACAGGTTTAAAGCAATTTATGGCTCTTAATAGAAAGTTTAATCTGTCACTTATTAATAGAGATGATATATATCCACTTACTAATATTGCAGAAAGCGTTTCAGGAATACCTCAACTTCATAACTCTTTAACATCACTTTTAGAAGAACTATAAAATTAAATATCTAAAAAACTCTTCAAATGTAAACCTTTAGCATTTGAGGAGTTTCTAATTTTAAAGACTTAATTGATTTTAACTTCTTTTTATGATTCAATTGAGTTAGAAAAGCTTTTAATTTCATGTAAGAATACGCTAATAAAGAGGTCTTTTTATGGAGAGAAAATCTATTTATGTTATTTTAACTAGAACAAAAACTCTTTTATCAAGATTAATTCAGTTGGTTAAAAAAGATATGTATACACATGCTGCAATCTCTCTTGATAAAGATCTTACCAAAATGTATAGTTTTGGTAGAAAATATACATATTTGCCTTTTATGGGTTGCTTGGGCATAGAGACAATAGAATCAGGTATATACAAAAAACACAAAAATTTACCCGGTGTTATCTTAGAAATCAAGGTTAATGATTGGCAATACGAGAAAGCAAGAATGATTTTAAATAGCTTTATTAGTGACTCTAAAAGATATAAGTTTCATTATGCTGGTTTGATTGATCATATTTTGCAAAGAGAAGTTAAACTTGAAAACAAGTTTTTATGTTCAGACTTTATTTATTATGTTCTAAAAAGCTGTGGTATTCTTAATTTAAATACTCCTGAAAATTTAGTTAGACCTCAAAACATTTTTTTAGGCTTAAGCCATAAAATAATATATGAAGGTGATCTTAAAAAATTCCAATCAAATATTGATACTAATTACTGGCAGAATAAAAAAGCTTCTAGCCAAAAATAAAAAGACGCACTTAAGTGCGTCTTTAAAAGTATATTTTTAATAAAAACTGTTACTCTCTTTTAATTTTAAGTGTGTTCTCGTCAACTTCTCCTTTAAGATTAATCTTGCCTTCTAAGTTAAGTTCGAAATTACCTTTTGCAATTGCCTTAAAGAGTAAGAAAACATTTCCTAAAAGTAAAACTGATAACCCAAAAATAATAAACTTAGATTTTAACTTCATCTAACTCACCTTTCATAGTTTATTTTTCAACTACTTCTTAAGATAATAATATCATACATACTTTATCTTATTAAACAAAGATTACTTCTTTTTACTAAAATACCTAAGCATACCCAAAGCTATCACAATGCAAATAATAATGAAAATATATAAAGAGTATTTATAATCCATACCAGGAAAATGAGTGAAATTCATTCCAAATACTCCTGCTAAAAAAGACAGTGGTATAAAAATTGCAGAAAAAATAGTTAACGTCATAACTGTCTCATTAGTTTCATTAGTAACCCTTGCCATTTGAATGTCATATAGATTATCTGTAATTTCTCCAAATGACTTGAGATATTCATCAATTTGCAACAAATGTTCCAAAAGATCTAGATAATATGGTCTTAATCTATTTGTGAAATATTTACTCTCATTTTTTATAAAGCTACTTACTATTCCTTTTGTAATGTCAATCACTCTATCAAAATACAACAGTTCCTTTTTTAAAGTATATAAATGGTTAACATTTACTTCATCTTGTAATAGTTGCTCGGATTCTATTTTTTGCAAGTCCTGTTCTAGTTTATGAGTAACTATAACAAAACTATCTACCAAAGTATCCAATATTAGATAATATAAGTAAGTAATATCACGAGATCTCACTTGCCCTCTTCTGCTCTCAATTCTATCTCTTAAATTATCAAAAACATCTCCTTTCTTTTCTTGTAAAGTTATTAAAACATTATCTTTTACAAATATTGAAGTATGTTCTCTTATAATCTCATTATTTCTAATATATATCATCTTCATAACCGAAAATAAATATTTTTCATTTATATCGATTTTGCTTCTTTGGAATACTTGAACTATATCTTCTAGATCCATATGATGAATATCAAACTTATTACCAACTTGATAGATTATCTCTTCTTTATGTAACCCAACTACATTAATCCAATAATTATTAGTCTCAACAACTTTAAGATCTAAAAAACTATCAATCTGGTATCTTTTGAACTCATCTTTATTATATTCAATCACATCAATTTCTATTTTTTCATCTTTATATATGCCTGTATATTCTAAACTTCCAGGGGGAATACCAACTGCATTTTTCTTGATTTTGAAAACATCATTAACACTCAAATTGATCACATCCTTAAATTACTAACTTAATTATATCATATTTAACCTTTTTTTAAGCTATTTAATATTTTACCCACTAATTAGTTAAAGAAATATCTACTAATATATGCTTTAATTTGATACAATTTAAATGTTAATTACAATAATTTTAAAGAGGTGAAGCTGTGAACTATAATATATTAATCGGAGGAGAAGCAGGCCAAGGACTTAAAACTATAACTGATATAGTATCAAAAAAATTTCATAAACATGGTTATTATTTATTTACTTTAGCAGATTATATGTCAAGAGTCAGAGGTGGTCATAATTTTTTCCAACTTAGAATTTCAGATGATCATATATTATCCCATTCTGATAGCTTAGACGTTATAATCGCACTTAATCAAGAAACACTAGATCTACACTTACCAAGACTAAAAGATGAAGGAGTTATAATATCAGATAATAATATTGAATCAAATGACTCTCGGCTTATTAGTGTACCTGCCAAAAAAATTGCAACTGATTTTGGTAATGTTAGAACGATGTCAACTGTATTAATAGGAGCTTTACTAAAACTATTTGGTCTTGATCAAAAGTATATAGAAGAAATTTTTTCTAAAAAATTTAATGATAAAATCACAGAAGTAAATTTAAAATCCTTTATTAAAGGCATGGAGTTTAGTGAGCATAAATTTAAACTTAGTGAGGGTTTTCATGAACAAAAAATGCTGATTAATGGCAACCAAGCCATTGCTTTAGGAGCTCTTGCTGCAAATATGAAGTTTTATAGTGCTTATCCAATGACACCTGCGACTTCAATAATGAGTTACTTAAGTACAAAAGTATATGAAAGTGAGATCATTGTAGAACAAGCCGAAGATGAGTTGGCTGCAATTAATATGGCAATCGGAGCATCTGCAAGTGGTGTAAGGGCAATGACAGGTACATCTGGTGGTGGTTTCTCTCTCATGACTGAAGGATTAGGTTTAGCAGGCATTGCTGAAGTCCCACTTGTAATTGCACTGGTACAAAGACCAGGGCCTGCAACAGGCTTACCTACAAGAACAGAACAAGCTGATCTTAAGTTTGTAGTAAATGCTTCACAAGGAGAATTTGGTAGAATTGTTTTAGCTCCTACTAGTCCTGAAGATGCATTTTATCAAACTACCAGAGCTTTTAATTTAGCAGAAAAATACCAACTTCCTGTAATTTTATTAAGTGATCAATATCTAGCAGATGCTACTCAAACTACTACTGTTTTTGACTTAGATAAAGTTAGTATTGACAGACATTTAGAAAAACAACCAAGCTCTTCTTATTTAAGATATAAGTTGAGTGAAACTGGTATATCGCCAAGAGTTATTCCAGGTGAATATGAAAATGTAGTAGTGAATTATGACAGTGATGAACATGATGAAAAAGGTGATATTACAGAAAGTGATGAAGTTAGAAAAAGTATGGTTGAAAAAAGAGATAAGAAATTTAAATTAGCACATCGGGAAATGCTAGAACCTAAACATTTAGGTGATGAAAAAGGCGAAGTATTATTAATTGGATGGGGAAGTACATTTAGTCAAATAAAAGAAGCGGTGTGCGAACTAATTAATAAGAAAATTAGGGTCGGTGCACTTATCTTTAGTGATGTTTGGCCACTACCAACTAAAAAACTAAAAGAATACGCTAAAAACTTCAATACCATTATAAATATAGAGCAAAACTCTACTGGACAATTTGGAGGATTAATTAAGGAGTATACTAATCTCAAACCAAAACATAATCTTTTACGTTATGATGGAAGACCACTAACTGCTAAACAAATTATCGAAAAGGTTAAGGAGGTTTTATAATGGATTATAAGTATAAAAAATATGAAACAGCATGGTGTCCAGGTTGTGGAAATTTTGCAATATTAGATTCACTAAAACAGTCCTTAGAAGAACTAGATTTACCTCCACATGAAGTATTAGTAGTAGGTGGGATTGGACAAGCTGCTAAAACACCTCAATACTTAAACACTAATGGTTTTGCTGGTTTACATGGTAGAGCTTTACCTGTTGCTATAGCAGCGAAAATTGCAAATAGCAAACTTAAAGTTATTGTTAATACCGGTGATGGAGATTCTTATGGAGAAGGTGGTAATCACTTTATTCATAATATTAGAAGAAATGTTGACATAACCCATTTTGTACATGACAATCAGATTTATGGATTAACTAAAGGTCAAGCATCTCCCACTTCTGATCTAGGGCATATAACTGACTTTACTCCAAAAGGAGTAACTAACAATCCTCTAAACCCATTATTATTAGCAATCTCACTGGGTGCTGGTTTTGTAGGTCGAGCTTATGCTGGTAAAAAGGATCATCTAGTAAGAATAATGAAAGCTGCTATTAATTATGAGGGGTATGCTTTAGTTGATATTTTACAACCATGTGTAAGCTTTAATAAAAGAAATACATATCAGTGGTATAATGATCGAGTATATATATTAGATGATTCATATGACTATACTGATAAATTTAGCGCAATGGAAAAATCTCAGGAATGGGGAGATTCCATACCTCTTGGTATAATTTATAAGGAAAATAAAAAAACTTATCTAGACAATTATAAGTTTGCAAAACAAACTACTCTTGTTGAATTAGAAAATGATAAAGATTTAATAAAAAAGTATATTAAGAAGTTTATTTAAAAATCCATACCTATTTCTATCGAAATAAATGATAGAAATAGGTATTTCTTTAAATATATCCTGCTTTTGATAAGCTTTTCACTATATAAATAGTAATAGCATATATACTGTTTTGTAAAGCTAAGTGAGAGGTTGAAGTAATCAAAACAAAAAGTAATTTAACTAGTTATTAATTATATACTTCATTATAATAATAGACTAAACCTTAATTAAGCAGTAAAATGATATTAATATATCTAAAGATTGGAGGAACAAAATTGCTAAACAAAAAATTTCATATTTTATTAACTATTTTCATTGTAATCTTAGTTTTTAGTATCACCGGATGTGAACAAGAAGCTAGTCTTGATGATAATGGCTCAGAACAAACTTCTGATCCTTCTGAAACTAGTAATCCAAGCGAGGATGATACATCTAATAAGGGTGACACTATTGATATTGCATCTTTAGAAGTTGGTTCAGTTGTTATGGACCCATCTTGGGAATGGGAGTTTAGAACAGACTGGGACTTTGTGGCTAAAGAAGATGATACAACAGGACCTGTAACATGGATTGTTGTAGCAAAAGATCATTACGGACCTGGAGTGACCTTGCTTTCAGAAAACCTTATTGGTTATCATGTGTATGATAACTGGCAACTTTCTAATGGATTAATTGCGGGTAGAAATAACTGGTCTATTACAGGAACAGAAACTGCAACAAAAGGATTACGCCCATGGTTAAATTCAAATGAGATTCATGAAGGCGAAGGTTTTTATAACGCTTTCGCAAATAACTTTAAGTCAATTGTAATTACAACTGAAGTACCAAACATTGATGGTGAAACTGGAGAAAACTATACTACAAGTGACAATGTATTTATTCCAAGTAGTGCAGAATTAGGAGTTACTGAATTTGAAGAAACTTTTGAATTAGGCTCAACTTATGAATATTTTATAGATGCAGATGATGATAAAAGAGTTGCAAAGATTAAAGATGATGATTGGAACAGAAATTATTGGGTTAGAAATCCTGTAACAAGAGGTTATAGAGTTATTGGCTCTATCTATGAATATGGCTTCTTTGTCCAAGAATTTGCAGATCACAATGGTACAGGTGTCCGTCCTGTAGTAAATATTAGCTCTGGAACTCAAGTTAGCTCTGAACCTAATGAAAATGGTGTTTATATTATTAAATATAATTAGCAATATAATGAAAAGAGGCCTTGAGTTTTAAAGGCCTCTTTAATTTCTATTTAGTTATTATAATATCTTTTGTTATAGCATTATATTCCACAAGAGCTCCTAATGTTTCTGATATGAACCTCAATGGTACAAAAGTCCTATTATTTCTAATAATTGCTTTTGTATCTATCTCTTTTACTACTCTATCTACAAGTACTTGATTCGAATCAATCGTAAGGGTTATTGTCTTGTCATCATTTATTTCTACTTTTCTTTCATCTGCTATCCATCTTACCTCAGCACCTAAGCTTTCAGATATTGCTCTTAATGGAACGAGAGTTCTATTATTATGAATAAAAGGATCCTGATCAATTACTTTTGTAATTCCGTTTACTTTCATCTGATCACTACCTATACTTAACTCTACATTTAGTCCTTGCATCATACCATTTACTATAACTGTAAAGTAACTAAATTGATTAGTATCTAAAACAAACAAATTGCTTTCTTTTTCTAAATAACCTTCAATAAACTGATAAGAATAATTATTATTATCTTCAATCCTTACTCCTATTAATCTTGAGTCATCAAAACTATCTTCTATTTGATCTAAATCAAAGTTTAGTTTAACTAAACCATTAAACCTTTTTACTTCAGTAACTTTATCTTTTATTATATGTATCTTTAACTTATATATAGGAAAAGGATTTCTATCTAAATCTAGCTGATTAATATTTTGATTAATGTCTGCAATAGATTTAGAAGATAATTTTACAACATCTAGTTTAATATGGTCAAAATCTGAGTCACCCAATTCAAGGCTTTTTGAATTAAAGTTCAGTGTAAGTAGATTGCTTTTTAATATTAATGATTCGTCTTGATTTCTAATATAATTTATCATATCTTTAGATAATTCAACTTTTTGATCTAATCCAACTTCTAAAACTAAACCCTTGTTATTTGCTACTTTTTCATTTAGTTTATAGTCATCTAAAAACTTTACAAAATCACTGGTAATAGAATTTGTTACATATGCTAAATAACCTATTTTTGCTGTCTTAAATACGGTATTGCCATCGATAACATTCACTTCTTTGATATCTTCTAAAGAGCCGTCGTTGCCTATCATTAGTTTTCCCTTATCAAAATCTAAGTTATTTTTTAAAACAAACTCTAACTCATTCTCTAAGATAATTCTATTGCCTTTATCATTTAAAACCAATATCTCTTTTAAAGCATCACTGGTTTTTTTAATAATAAGCTCAAAATAATTATTGTCTTTCATTCCCTCAAGAGCTTCTACAGGTATATTAACAGTTAAATCATTACTGACTATTTGCATCTTCCACTCTCTACTTATGAGATAGTTCATAGCACTTTTGTCAATTTGAACTTTAACTTCATCTACTCCAACTTCCCCACTTAAATCTATCTGACATATATCTTGATAAGGGACTCTTGATCTCATTACTTCTGATTTTGTCATTTCTACTGAAGAAGTAAGTAAATTATTATTAATAGATCTTTTAATATCATAATAAGTGTCACTACTTTGCTTTTTTACACTTTGAGGATCAAGTTGCTCAGTTTTAAAATTGATGATAAAATCTTTCTTCAATGAAAAACTTGAGTTCTTTACTGCATTATTTTTAATAAATAACTCGTATTCTGTTTCTGAGGATAAATTCTTTGCTGGTTTTATTGTAATCCACTTATCACCTACTATTTTCTCAGACTCAACCTCTTCACCATCAACTCTTAAACCAAGTAAACTTATGTTATCAATTACAATATCTTGGTTAAATTGAATACTGAAATTGCTATCAACACTAACGTCTGTTTCATTATTAAAAATGTTAGAAAATACTACTTGTGGTTCTAAACTTGTTGTTTGAAATTTGTTTAAAAAATCATTTTTTAGCATATGGCCATTTTCAGTTTTAATTGAAGTCATTGGTATCAAAATATTATATCTTGTAGAATAATCTAAAGATTCCTCTGATTTGATTACCAGTTCATTACCATTAATCTCCGAATTACTTGCTATTTCTTTGTACTCATCAGTAAAAATCTTTATGTCCTCAAAATCACTGCCTTCAGTAATGTTCATATTAAACTTATATTTTAATTCAGTATTAATTTCAATATTCTTTTCATTATAGCTTGGATACATACTTTCAATAATTAAGTTTGCTTTTTCTAAACTGATAGACATTTCATTATTATTAGTTCTGTATTCTGAAATGTTGCCTGAACTTATTTTAATCGTGACTTCTTCATTAACTGATTTAACTGAAAATGTGTCTTTCTCAAACATTTCTTCAAATGAGTATATTTCCCCTGCATTCATATTTTCAATAATAACTTCTTCTATTAAGTTGTCTTTATAAAAAAATTCAATTTTTACATCTTCTACATTGCTATTTCCATTATTTATTGCTGTAGCATTTACTAAGTACTGTTCATTCACTACATTTTGTACATCTATATAAGTAACTTCTAAATCGTTAGTAATAACTTGTTTTATTAGTGTATCATTTGCGTCATTGTCATCGCTGCTATTTATCTTTGCTATTAGGTTAAACTCATCAGAATCCAGTTTTTCGATCCACTCTACTTCCACTATTTTACTGCTTCTTGCACTTATTAAATTTCTTTCGCTTTTACCAACTAGGATTTCTTCATCACTATTGATGTCTCTTTGATATACATCTACTTCAAAACTCCTATTGAAATCTCCTTGATTATTTATATTAATACTCGCAGTATTAGTAATTCCTCTTCTTGGTATCTCTGGTGATAATGACAAGCCATAATTATCATCAATTGCTAAATCATTCTCTAGAATATATGTAAAATCATATAAATTCACTTGATTACCCGAGACATATACTTCCTTACCTTCTAAAATTTCTGTTTCAATATTTGCTGAAGTATAAATCACTTCTAGTTTATCATTATTTAAATATGCTCCAAATTCACTAATATTTCTAGTTTGGTCGGTTATTTGAATTTGATTTGAAAACATATTGGTATAAATATCATAAGTAGTCATGTACAAGTTATTTATACCATCTTGTCCTGCTTGTTTGTATACATAAGCAATTATACTATCATCATCTTTGTCTGAAACCACTTCAAATCCTGGCATCACATTCTCAAGCATTTTATCAGTTTGTATATTCCCATTAATACCAGTTTTATATTTAACTTCATTTTGACTTATCCAAGTTATATAGTAATCATCATCAACAACTTCTATTTTCACATTACTTTCTGAATAGTCGTTATCAGTTACTTGAATAGCTTCTTTCCAATTTCCATCAAATTCTCTTATAAAAAGTTCTCTATCATTAGTTGTATTCATATCATTATCCAAGTCTAGTAAGTACACTAAACAAGCTGTATCATCTTTTAGTACAACTGATGAGTTTACAACTGTAGGTAAGTTTTCTTCAATAACTCCAATACTGCTAAAAGTAGTCCCATTAAAATACGCATAGTTTAAACTATTGCTATTATCGCTCTCAACTTTTTGCTCTGATTCTTCATTTATTGCAAAAGGTATACCATCTGATTTAGTCCACACTATTATAGAATCATCTCCGGTGCTGCTTATATCTGGAGAGTGGTCAAATTTATCATCATTTGTTAACCTAATTTTACTATAATCATTATCAAATATATTAGCTACATAAATCTCACTATTTTCTATTTGATCTACTATTCTTTCGCCATATGTATCTTGCCAGACTAGTAATGTGCTTTGATTTAAGCTAGCGATTTTAGGATTATAGTCTCCTGTTCCATCGTCAATATTATTTAACCACTCTGGATGATTCCAATTATTATTTTCTTCTTTAGCAATCATTAATCTTGTTCTGTTGACATCATCTCTATTTGGATCATCATCATTCCATATTAAAACTTTTTGTCCTTCCAAATTTGTTAATACAGGTTTTGCTTGAGGATAAATATTATCTTTTAGCAAAGTCATTTCTCTTTTATCATGTATTGCCACCGCTCTTAAGAGAGTTAATTTTTGATTATTAGGAAGCCATGTTGATTCATTATTAAGATAGTTCCTCAAAGATTGTTTAAAATCAAACTGCTCATCATCTTTAGGAGCTACCATTAACATTCTTACACCAACTGGTTGTTTATTATTCTCCCAAGTTTCATCAATAAGAGTAATCTCTAATAATCTTTGTGAATAACCTAGAAAGTGTCCGGTAATGTATCCAGAAAGATTAGGATTAACTTTAATATATCCACTTGGTATGTGATACTCACTATTAATTCTTCCTTCAATAGACCCTTCAACTGATACCCAATCTAGACCTGCTTCAACTCCAACAATTACATAGGGTGCAAATTCTAATTTACTGCTATAATTCATTTCACCACTTTTACTGTCAACACTATCTATATAAATAGTTCCACCTATAAAAGATCCCATCGTAAGCTTGGCATCAGCTCCTATATTAATCACTGGTACTGTATATCCTTTTTTCCAATAGTAATTTCCATCCCCTGTAATGGAAATCCATCCAGACAACAACTGCCAATCATTACTATAAGTATTTAATCTCATTAACATTGATCCAGAATAGCTTGACTCTACAGCATAACCTGTAGACACTGCTTTAGCAGTTCCTTTTTCAACTTCAGTCCCGACTTTCTGACCAAAATCTAATCTCAAATAATTGCCATCAATAACACCTGACATTCCTAAACTTTGAGAATTTAAGCCAAAGCTTTTAGCTGTGTCCATTAGTGGAATATCTTCTAATATATCCACTTTTTCGCCCACTAAATCTTTTAGTGTTAAATTTGTAGTTACAATACTTTTCCCATCTTCTTCACTTATATTCATCCCATCACCAACTTTTGGTTGGGGGACCACTACAACATTAGTGTCTAGCCATTCAGATTTTTCTCCTCTAGAAGAAACCATCCTAACCATTAATTTATCTTCAGGTGAAAGAGATATCCCTGGCATTACTGTGTAAGTAGATCTTCTGGTCTTTAGAACTATATCACCATATTTTATCTCATAATATCCTTCACTAAAATTGTTCCAATCTCCTACAATTTTAATTTCTTCTATTTTTGTTGAGTTTTCCATAAACTTAGCTGGTTTATAGTTTCTAGAATCAATAGTATCGCCAACCACATATAAAACACCTGGTTGTCTTCTTTCTACACCTAAATATCCATAAGAATCAGTTCCTGAATGAAACATATTTTTTAAATCACTAAAATATGTTAACTTATTTCTTTCTGATAACTCTATATTGTAATATTTATATACTGGTAAATTTTCTATAGTATAATAGTAGTGCTCTTTTTCACTATCCCAATTTCTTTCACAGTATACTTCTTCTCCATTTACATCAAAGAATAAATATTTTCTGCCAATAGAGAGTTTACTACCATTTTCTTTATCATAGAGGTAAATTCTTAAATCCTGTTTCTCTTTAAGGCTTTTTATACTAATTGGCACTTTACCCTTATTCACTCCATTAGCATTTTCAAAAGTAAATACTAGTTCATAATTACCAAATAAGTCTAATATGTCATACCACAAATTAAATCTTGCTATTCCACTATTACTTACAGAGTATCTTTCGTGGGTATAAGGATTGTTCCTATGTATAGTTTTATCCCCAGTTCCTGTAATAACAGAACCTAAGTCTTCAACTAGTAAACCATTTTGATAAAGCTTTACCTTTACTTCCTTGTCTTCTAGCTTAGCTCCTTTATAACTTAAACTTACATAAAATGGTGCGTATTGCATATCATCATCAGTTCTATAAATAGGATCCATGTCTACAAATGGTGTTGGAGAACTAACGTAAACACTACAATTAGTAGGATCAATAGCCGTTATTTTCACTTCTTCGCTAAATTCATATTCAAAACCTTTATCATCTACTAATTTCAAATTCACCTCAAAGTTACCACTAGTATTATATATATGTGTTGGTTGAAGTTTAGTAGACTCATGGCCATCATCAAACTTCCAATAAACACTTTCAATTTTTCTATTGATATAATTATCTGGAGCAATAAACCTTACTTCTTCACCTCTAAGCCAACTTAATCCAGGTTCAGCTTTTATACTTGCAGAACCTACATCCTTCTTTTTTGCAACTTTATACCTTAAATTCAATCGATCATTACTATTGCTATCTAAGTCAATAAAAGCTTTTTTTGGGATATCAAGATAGTATATCTTACCTTGTTCGAAATTTCTTTCTGGCTTAATTAAAGCTTTATTATCAACTATTTTTACATCAGCTTGTATATCCAAACCATCTTTGCTAATGAATTTAATATTGTTAACATTAACCCCTTTTTCAATATTTGTTTCAAAGGTTGCTTTGAATTCTTGATTTATTGCAATTTCATTAACATATCCATCATCTAATTCATTAATATTTACCTCAAAGGGTAATGAGTTACTCCCTGTTTTAAATGTATACTCTGAAGCTAATCCACCTAATACATCATTATTATCTATTGTAAATGTATTGGGATTAATTATTATTTTATATTCTGTGTTTGGCTCAAGATCTTCTCGGAGGTAAAGATATAAGCAGTTAAATCCATTCCAATTGCCATCGAACCCAAAATAGCTTATTATGGCATTCTCTATATCAAGATTTCTATAATGATTTAACTTAACAGATTTATCAAACTCGATTCTTAATGGTTGATTAACGGATACTGTTTCTTCATTATCTTCTAAAGCATTAACTTTTACTAATTGATCATCACCAACAGTTTTGAATTGTATTACTTTAGACAAACTACTATTTTCAAATCTATCACTAAAAGCATCTCCTGGAATATTTAAAGTGTAAACATTTCCATTTTTTAATTCATTTTCTGGATCAATCTTTAATGAATCCCCTTCAATAGTTATATTTATTGGTATTACTTCTTGATCACTTGAGAAATTAATATCATTGAAGTTAGATCCCTTAATAAAACTCTTATTTAATATAACTTCAATATTTCCATCTAATATTACATCTCTTTGGAAATTACTTGGACTTGATTTTACTACTTCAATATCCCTTGAATCTATTGGTTCAATGCTAAACTCAGTACTAATTTCTTCTTCTAAAACATTTCCAGATAAATCTTTTATTGTACTACTTGGTACAGTAACTTTATATGATCCTTCTGGTAAAAGTCTTCTATCAAAATTAACAACAAGATCTTTTCCAATAATTTTTGAATATATATTTGGCAAATAGGATTCAGTCTGATTAGCTGTACCACTAATCTCTATACCAAAAGTTCTACTCCAGCTACTTATTCCATGCATATCTTGTTCTATATTTTCATCAAAACTAAATACAACTTCTTGAGTTTTCCAGTTGACATCATTTGAATTATTTGAAGGTGTTATATTTAATAATCTAGGTGGTGTTGTGTCTTCTTTAGGTAAAATTTTAAGATTAAAGTCCTTTGTTTCACTTTCACCAATATGAGCAGTTAACTTAACTACTACAAAACTTTCATTAATATCAGGTCTCTCTACAACACCATCATCTGTTAAATAGTTATGATTACTACTAGTCCAAGTGATTGTTTTCCCTTGTGCACCGCCTTTACTTACTTTATCTAAAGTCAAATTATCCTTAATTGAATTAACTGAGTAGTTGGTGCCAAGAAATTTATCAGGAGTTAACCATTCATAATCAGTTTGGTCAAGACAACCAATCCAGATAAAAAAGTCTTTTTCTACACTAACCTCGCCACTTGAAATAGTAGCATCTAAATAGACTAATTTATTACCAGTATTATAGCTTGGTCTTATGACACTACCATCACTTAATAAATAGCTAGGCTCACTTATATTCCAGCTGATTATTGATCCATTTTCTCCTATTTTGGGTATATTTATATCTCTTGTAACATTATACTTATCTATATTTTCTGCTAATATTAATTCTTCAGTTATGTTTCTTGCATCTGTATCTACAGCTTGTTCATCTGTAGGGTCTTCTTTCAATATTTTTATAGTAAATAATTTTGTTAAAGAGCTATTTCCTTTTTCAATAGTAGCAACTAATCCAACTGAAACATCCTTTGTGTAAAATGATGGTCTTGTGACTTCACCTGAATCACTCAGAAATTGAGTATTCAATGATTTCCAAGATATTTTAGAACCGTATTTACCTTGAGTAGGTAAAATTAAATCTTGCTTAATATTATCTATATCTTCATTACTTGCTAAAAAGTCATTCTGATTTAATTCTTCTTTATCTGCTAATACAATGTCAGAATCTAATACATTTACAGTTAAATTGAAAGATTTAACTTTTTCAACTTCACCAGCTGTGATTTTAGCATCGAGTTTAACTTCTTGATTACCTTCTTTTGGCAAAGGGTTCTTAACCTTACCTGAGTTTGTTAAGAAGTTCTCATTTGATGAAGTCCAAGAAATATTGCTTCCACTTTGTCCTTCTTGTGGTAACAATAAATCATTGAGTACTAATTCTTCACTTTCATTTTCCCCAATAAATCTGTCAATAGTAAGCCAATCAAAGTCATAGTCAACTTTATCAATATCAGAGAAAGTAAATGTTGTTTGTAAAGAATCACTTGCTCCTCCTTCTGCAGTTATATAAATACTTGCAACTCCAGGATCAAATGATTCTAGGATAGTACTAGCATAACCCGTTGAATCAGTTAATAAAGTGGTATCTTTTAAGTTACCCAAATCACTCTCTATGTTTAAACTTTTACCTACTAAATATTTATCTTGAGAAGAGACTGATACTTCCACTTTTTTTCTGGCAGGCTCTAAATTGATTATTGATGAATCCACTTTAGATATATCATTATAAATATTCTTATTAATTTCTATTGGTGTAGCAGAATTATTAAAAATCCACTCATATATCTCAATTGATTCATCAATTCCATCTTCGCTAAAGCCTCCGCTAAATCCAGTAAAACTGCTTCTATCTTCTTCTAAACTAATTGCACCCGAAGTTGTAAATGCTTCCTCTAAGTTGATAGACATTTCCATTTCTGGATAATTGGAAGATAATTGATACTGGTATTGAGGGGGGTAATCTGGTTTGGACCACAATCTTAAGGTATTATTAACTCCATCATAACTTATCCAAACATGGTCTAGATCATATATATAGTCCGAACTATCAACTAATTGATTATTTAAATATACCCCAATTTTATATTTAGATCTATAAATTGATCCTTGATTATACGGGCTTTGCTCACTGTAATAGTTTTTATCAAAAGTAAAAACTAAACTTGGACTGATGTTTTCAGTTCCAAAAAGAGACTTATTATCTCCTAAATTAAAGTTGTTTATTGGCTGAATAATATATGAAAATCCTCCATTACCTTTTGCATATTTATATTTCTCACTTTCAACTGTAAAGAATGTAGAAAAATTCATATTTTCATTTAATCTAACTTCTCTATTTAAGAAAACCATCCCTGGACCTTTAGTAGAATCATAGTCAATGTCACTTAGTTTAATTGCATCAATGATATTACCTGAGCTTGTATTAGTATTAGTAATTTCAGCTCCACCGTTATTATTAAATAAGTTCTTATGATTTTGGAAATCAAATATACTTAAAGCAGAGTTGACTACCCCTATATTACCTTCATATTCTTCCTTATCCACTATATTAAAGTTAAAGTTCCTTGTCTTTGGAGTAGCTGTCTTATATTTAAACGTTGAAATTAGTGTGATCTGATTATTAAACTCATTTTCAGGACGAGTTGCTTCTCCACTATTTGATATAAAAGAAGTATTGCTTGACTGCCATTGTATCGATGAACCATTTATGCCTATTGTCGGCAAACTAAGATTACTTACAATAACTGCTGGTGAAATGTTTTTATTTAATAGATTACTCATACGTAAATTTAGTAAATCTTCTGATACAATATTTTCATGTTCATTATTAGTTGGTAGGATTGTTAAGAAGAATTGTTTTTCCACAGTCTCTTCTCCCTTTGTAGCAATTGCGCTAAAAGTAACTGTTTCTGATGAATTTCCATCTAAAGGTCTAATAACCCCTCCACTATCTGTTATTAAACTTGTAT
>CAZCFQ010000025.1:0-921 GCA_964497955.1 uncultured Clostridiaceae bacterium | reverse complement strand
AATTTAAAACTTATTATGCTACCAAAATCTCCATAATAAGCTATTTTACCTAAATCTAAGTCATCAATAATTTCATCGACTGAATTATTATTAGATAGTGCTTTTGATAATTCAACATTTTCTACATCTGCATTAACTGCTTGAATATCTGTGGGTTCTTTCTTAACTACAACTAAATCAAAGTTTTTTTGTTCGATATAGTCTCCATATTTTATTTCTGCAGTTAGATTTACTGCTTGGTTTTCTTCTTTGAAGTAAGGTCGAGTTACAAACCCATCACTATCAATTATGTTTGGAGATGAAGTCCAAGTTATAATACTATCAGCAAAAATTGAGTTTACTAAATTGAGATTGTTAGTTACATAATTTAGACTTTCATTATTACCTTTAATCAATTCTTCAGTTAGATACTCTTTGTCAACTACTACTCTTTGATTATCTTTAGATATTAAAGGAACTTCCAATGAGGTAATAATACCGCTATCTAATATTGCTTTTACGTTGGCTATATTATATTCATTTGATGAAATTATTGCTTTTGCTTTACCTTCTTGATTAGTAAGCACTTCTTTTTCAGTAAATGTCCCATAGTCGCTACTCAAGTTCACATGGATATTAGAAACAGAGTTATCAAATCGGTCTAATGCATTTACTATTATTTCACTGTTATTTAAATCAACTTTAGATAAATCTAATTCACATTGACTAATGTCGATATATTCTCCTGTACTTTTGATTAAACAGGGATTATTTTGAAATTGCCAATCAAATAAATTAATACTGACTTCTTCTCTATCATAATAATAATAATCCGTGCTACTTCTTGTAACAAATCCAGTGTATATATTACTTGAGTTGAAAACATTATCAATGCTTTCTTTATTACTTTTAAAATCTATTGATATATAAGTTTGAGGAATC
>CAZCFQ010000024.1:0-22634 GCA_964497955.1 uncultured Clostridiaceae bacterium | reverse complement strand
GAATCTATTGGGGATAGAATTACATCTTATATCAATAGCTTCATTGATAATAGCATTAGGTATGCTAGTTGATAATGCAATTGTAATTAGTGATGCAATTCAACTAAAGATAGATAAGAACATAGATAGACTTACAGCTTGTGTCGAGGGTGTCAAAGAGGTTGCAATACCAGTTTTGACATCTACGCTAACTACAATAGCAGCTTTTTCTCCATTTATGTTTATGCAATCTATTGCAGGAGAGTTTATGATAACACTCCCTAAAATAATAATAATTTCATTAACAGCATCATACATGACGGCAATTTTAGTTACCCCAACAATGGCCTATATTTTTTTCCAACCAGGTGGGGATGAATTAGATAAATCTAAGAAAATAAGAGATTATTTTTCTTCATTATTAAACAAAGCAATGGAGAATAAGAAGAAATCGATTTCAATAATATTAGCGTTATTAGTATTTATATTAGTATTAACGTTTAATTTAGATTTGCAATTTTTTCCTTATGCTGATAAAGACATAGTTTTCATTGACATTGAGGCTGAAAATATTGATATTGAAACAACAAAAGAAGTTACAGACCAAATAGAAGATATTATAAAAGATAGAGAAGAAATTGAGCAATACACGACTTCAATTGGTGGAGGACTTCCTAAGTTTTATACTACAGTGTTTACATTTTCACAATCATCCAATACTGCCCAAATATTGATGCACATAAAGAGCGATTTAGCTGATAAGTACAGTAATTATGATGAGTTTACTACAGATTTACAACAAGAAATAGACAGTAAGTTACTAGGTGGAAAAGCAGTAGTTAAAAGGTTAGAACTAGCTGAATATGTTGGGGCCCCTATTCAAATAAGAGTTAGTGGGGAGAATCTTTCTGAGATAGAAAGTTTGTCTAATAGTATAAAGGAAAGTCTATATGAAATAGACGGCACCTACAATATCGATGATGATTTCCCTTCTATGATATATCAATACAAAGTATCACCTGATGTTAATAGAGCCACGTTTAACGGGCTTTCAAAATATGATATCCAAAATGAAGTTAATATAGCCTTAAGTGGAAGGGTAGCCTCCAATTTGCATTATATGGGGGAAGAATTTGATATATTAGTAAAAAGTAATACAAAAACAGTTGAAGACTTAGCTAACTTTAGTGTAAAATCTTCTATAACAGATGTTAAAACTATTCTTAAAAATGTTGCAAATATAACATTAGAGCCAGTTTTACCTGGTATGAATAAATATGATAGAGATTTTGCAATAATGATTACTAGTGATTTATTACCAGGTTATAACACAAGAGACGTTACAAAGCAGATAGATGAAAAGCTTAAAACATTGGATTTAGGGTCTAGTAAAGTTTCTTATGATGGAGAGCTTGAGAAAATTGCACAAAATTTTGGAGACATGGGAGTTCAAGCTGCTTTTGCTTTCATTCTGGTATATATTATTTTGTTATTCCAGTTTAAATCTTTTATTCAGCCATTAGTTATACTTTTAACTATCCCACTATCTGCAATTGGTTCAATAGTTGGATTGTTTATATTGCGCCAACCACTTTCATTTACTGCTTTAATGGGTATGGTTAGTCTTATGGGTATTGTTGTAAACAATGCCATTGTCCTAATAGATTATATAAACAGATCAAGAGAGTCTGGTAAGTCTATTGATAGCGCATGTAGAGAAGCTTCAGGTAAAAGATTTAGGCCAATTATATTAAGCACAACTACTACATTCATAGGGATGATTCCTCTATTTCTTTCAGGAAGTAGCTTATTTATGCCAATGGCTATATCACTTATGTTTGGCTTAATGATTGCAACAATTTTAACTTTAGTTATAATACCTGTAGTTTACAGTTTATTTGAAAAAGAAAAAATAGAGGGAGAGGGTTTAGTTGAAAAAGAATTATAGGATAAAACTAATTCTCGCATTAATTTTATCACTAACGCTAATCTTTACATTTGGATGTGAAAATGAAGAAGCAAATCCAGATTCTGAAGATACTATTGCTGAGAATGAGTCAGATGATACGCCGGATACCAGTGATATTTTGGGAGGCTCATTAACAGATTTTCAGACATTGGACTTTGATGATAATACAATAACAGAAGAAATATTTAAAGAACAAGAAGTTAATTTGATCTTTGTTTGGATGACTGGCTGACCAAGCTGTATTCAGGAGTTACCTGAATTGGCAAGTTTGAAAGAAGAGTTTAGTGATAAGAGCTTTAGTATATATGGCCTTTTTGCAGATGATATAAGAAACATAGAGCAAGCTCAAGAGTTCAAAGAAGATGCAGGGCTAGAAGTAACTGATTTATTAATCAGTGAATCTATACTACCTGCTATTCAAAGAATTGGATTTGTACCTTACATATATTTTGTAGATAATGTAGGAGAAGTGATTCCTGTTGATGCTGTGGGTGCAAAAACTCTTGAGGAGCTAGTAGAATTGGTTAATGAAGCATTTGAACTAATAGAGTAATAGGGGTGTATTATGGACAGATATTTAAAACACTTCATTCTGGCATTCTCTATAATAGCAATAGTTATTGGGATTAGTAGAGGGGAAGTAATAGAGGTTTTTACTAAAGCAATTTATATTTGTTTGGAGTGCATAGGAATTGGCTAATAAAAGATTTATAACTCAAATCATAGCTACAATTTCTACTAACTCATATTTAAAAGGGTTTTTTGAGGGCAAAATATTTCAAGGCAAAACAAAAAATATCTGTGTGCCAGGTTTAAACTGTTATTCATGCCCTGGAGCAATAGGATCATGTCCGATAGGCTCTTTGCAAACAGTCATTAATAATGCAAGATACAAAATTTCTTATTATGTGTTAGGTCTAATAGCTTTATTTGGAGTAGTTTTTGGTAGATTCATATGTGGTTGGTTATGTCCATTTGGATGGATTCAGGAGTTAATATATAAAACTCCTCTGAAAAAAATAAAGTGGGATAAAAAATTAAAATATAGTAAGTATTTAAAATATGGAATACTTATAGTCTTTGTATTGTGGTTGCCCTCTTTGGTCAATGAATTAGGAGTAGCTTCACCTACTTTTTGTAAATACATTTGCCCAGCAGGAACATTAGAGGCAAGCTTGCCTCTTTTAGCTACAAATTCACCACTTAGGGAGATAATTGGCGGGTTGTTCTACTGGAAACTTTTTTTACTAGTTGCTTTAATTTTTTTTTCAATGATTTTATATAGACCTTTTTGTTATGCTATTTGTCCTCTTGGAGCAATTTACTCAGTTTTTAATAAAATTTCATATTATCAAATTAAAGTGGATAACACTAAATGTATTGAATGTAAGCAGTGCCAACAAATCTGTAAGTATGATATATATACAGCTTTTGATCTGAAAAACAGTGAGTGTATTAGATGTGGAGATTGCGTAAACATATGCCCAACTGAAGCTTTAAGCATGGGATTTGATTTAAAGAAAAAGAAATAATCATTTACAATTTTTACATTTTTTATATAAAATTTAGTTAAAGTGTGTTATAAACTGAATGAATTCAAGAGGTATATATGATATAATTAATGTATGGGCAAAGCCCAAAAATACAGGGAGGTGTCTAAAATTACAGAACTAAGAGAAATTTATTATTGTGAAATTTGTGATAATGTGACAGAGGTAATTCATCCTGGAGCAGAAGCTTTAGTATGTTGTGGAGAACCAATGGAAAAATTAGTAGCTAAGACAGAAAAAGATGAAGGTTTAGAAAAGCATGTGCCAGTAGTTGAGGCTACAGAAGATGGAATTACTGTAAAAGTTGGAAGTGTAATGCATCCTATGGTAGAAAAGCACTATATTGCTTTTATCGAAGTATTAACTGAAGATCAGGTTTTAAGAGCAGAATTAGATGTTGAAGGTGATCCAGTAGCTCACTTTAATGTTGATATTGATGACGTTATTGAAGTAAGAGAATGGTGTAACCTACATGGTCTTTGGAAAGTAGAATTATAATTAATTAATGGAGGTAAAGCAATATTGAGTAAAGTAAAAAATACAAAAACAGAAAAGAATCTATGGGAAGCTTTTGCAGGAGAATCCATGGCTCGTAATAAATATACATATTTTGCTAAAGTAGCTAAAGATGAAGGCTATGAGCAAATAGCAGATATATTTTTGGAAACTGCTGAAAACGAAAAAGAACATGCAAAACTGTGGTTTGATGCTTTAGAAGAGTTAGGTGATACAGCTGAGAACCTTAAGCATGCAGCACAAGGAGAACATGAAGAAGCAAACAGCATGTATCCAAGAATGGCTAAAGAAGCAAAAGAAGAAGGCTTCAATAAGATTGCATTTTTGTTTGAGAAAGTAGCAGAAATAGAAGAAAAACACGAAGCAAGGTATAAGAAGCTTCTAGAAAATGTTAAAGAAGGTCAAGTTTTCAAACGTAACGAGAAAACTGTTTGGAAATGTCGCAATTGTGGATACTTGCATGAGGGAGAAAATGCTCTAGGTATTTGCCCAGTGTGTAATTGTTCTAAAGCTTTCTTTGAGATTAAATCAGAAAACTACTAAATAATAAATACCGCTTATCATAAAGTTGATAAGCGGTATTTTATATTAGCCTAAAATTGATTGTAGATCTTCTTTTGGAGTAGTGATAAGGTTAATATTATAGTTATCTATTAAAACATTAAGGACGTTTTCAGAGAAAAAAGCAGGAGCTGTTGGCCCTATATAAATATCTTTTATTCCTAATGCTAAAAGTGTTAAAAGAATGCAAACTGCTTTTTGCTCATACCAAGATAATACTAGTGATAATGGAAGCTCATTTACCCCACAGTCAAATGCTTTTGCTAACTCTACTGCAACTTTAATTGCAGAAAATGCGTCATTACACTGTCCCATATCCATAATTCTTGGTAAGCCATCAATTGTACCTAAGTCTAAATCATTGAATCTAAATTTTCCACATGCTAATGTTAAAATGATGGAATCTTCTGGCGATTCTTCTACAAACTCAGTATAATAATTTCTACCTGGTTTAGCTCCATCACATCCACCTACTAAGAAAAAGTGTTTAATATCTCCACTGTTTACCGCTTCAATTACCTTGTCCGCTACACCTAAAACTGTATCGTGACCAAAACCAGTTGTTAAAATTGAACCACCATTAATTCCTGTAAAATTCTTGTTTTCATTCCAACCACCTAATTCAAGTGCTTGATTAATAATCGGAGTGAAGTCTTTATATCCGCTATCATCTTCATCGATATGTGTCAAGCCAGGAAAACCCACAACATCAGTTGTATATACCCTATCAACATAACTATCACGAGGTTTCTGTATGCAATTTGTCGTGAACAATATAGGCGCAGGTACCCCATCGAACTCTTTTTGTTGGTTTTGCCAAGCTGTTCCAAAATTACCTTTTAAGTGACTATATTTTTTGAATTTTGGATAGCCATGAGCTGGTAACATTTCACCATGAGTATAAACATTGATACCTTTATCTTTGGTTTGTTCTAATAGCATTTTCAAATCATGTAGGTCGTGTCCACTAATTATTATAAAAGGACCTTTTTCCACATTTGTTGTTACATTAGTAGGCTTAGGATTACCATAAGTTTGCGTATTTGCCTTGTCTAAAAGCTCCATACAGGCAAGATTTATATGACCAAACTCATTTAATAATTCTAACCACTCTTGTACCTTATGATGCTGACCTATTGCTCTCATCCCAGAAAATAGCCAGTCTGTTACATTTTTATCCTCAAAACCTAATCTATATGCATGCCAAGCGTAAGCTGCCATTCCTCTCATTCCAAAAAGAAGCGTAGATCTTAAAGAAACTTCATCTTCATTTCCTTCCCAAAGGTCTAGATCAATTTCAGTGGTTGCATCTAAATCATCTGTTGCATTATTTATTTTTTCTATAAGATTTTTAATACTTCTATCATCAAAGTTAACGTTAGTTACTGTAGTGAATAGACCTTGCATCATTAACTCAGCTTCTTTTATTGTATATTCATCTTCACAAGCTCTAGCTAAAGCAATCATAGACAGTGTCAGTTCATCCTGTAAGTTAGATGTAGTAGGTAGTTTTCCACAAACCCCTACTTTAGTACAAGCTTGTCCTCCAACAGTTTGTTCGCATTGATAACAAAACATAGACATTAATAAATTCCCCCTTATTAGTTAGAAAATCTTTTCGGACTAGGTGCCTTAACTATAAAGAATTCCAAAAGCTCATCATGTTGATTTGAAATATTCATTTTTGTTTTATAAGGAACATTTACAATTGATCCCTTATTGTATATATTTGTTTTTTGATCATTTAGTTGAACACTTATATTACCAGATATAACAATTAAGTAGACATTTGAATTTGAGTAATGTTCAGGCAAAGCTTGTCCTTTGTGAAAAATCACATGATTTAAGTCAATGTTTTCATCACTAATTATCTTTTCAATAAGTTTTGCATCTGAAGCTGTTTTAAAATTATATTCTTTTTCTATCATCATTTTCCCCTCCTAATATTGTCTTCGTACATTAGTTAATATATAATAAAAGAAGCGACTTGTACGTTGCTCAAGATACGAAAAGGTGTGAATAAACCATGGAATTTAGTGTAATTGAAAAGAGTTTGCTATTTAAAGGTATTGATAGCTACGAAATAAAAGCAATGATGAAGTGTTTAGATCCAGAAGTAGAGACTTATCATAAAAATGATTTTGTAGCCATTGAAGGGCATGAACTTAAAGGAATTGGGCTTGTTTTGACTGGCCAGGTTGTTATACTCAAAGAAAGTTATAAGGGCAATGGATTAGTGCTTAGGAAAATTAATGAAGGAGACATATTTGGAGAAGTGGCTGTTTTTTCAGAAAAGAAGAAATGGCCTGCTTCGATACAAGCAAATACTAACTGCAAGATCGCTTTTTTTAGAGGACAAAAAATGAAAGGAGAGTGTCCATATTTATGTCCAAGACATTCTAAACTAATTAAAAATCTTCTATATTTAATCAGTAGTAGAGCAGCTGGGTTAAATAAAAAATTAGACTATTTAAGTATAAAGAGTATGAGAGGTAAAATTTCAGCCTACTTATTTGATGAATATAAGAACAATCAAACAAAAAGTTTTAGGATTAAATTTAACAGAAAAGAAATGTCAGAATATTTAAATGTTTCAAGGCCATCTATGTCTAGAGAGCTTGGTAAAATGAGAGATGAAGGAATTATTGATTTTCACAAGTCATCTTTTAAAATATTGGATTTAACAGCTTTGAAATCAATGGCTCTTAATTAGTCATGATAAATTTTCTTCAAAGTTGGTTGTATTAATCCAAACAAAGCATTTTGGTAATGTAATAAGAACCTAACTTTACTACCAACTTTGTAAATGTGATTACAATTATCTATATCAATTATTAAATGATCACTACTTGCGCCTAAAATTTCAATTTCGCTATCTAAAGGCTTCAATTTAGTACAATCTCCAAGATCAGCGTTGCCAATTGCTAGGATCGCTCTTTTTCTTATACCTCTATCTTCAAAGACCTTCTTGTTGCCAAAACCATCTAAGTGCAATTTTCCGATAGGGACACTAGGCTTATGATTAAGTTCAATAATTTCAGCCTCGATTATAAAAGTATCATATTTTAGCTCTGGTACATTTGTGTTCCATAATGTAATCAATTCAAGAGGTGTCATTATTGCTGATCCAACTCTAAAATGGTTTATTCTTTCAGGTATTGTTTTTGCAACTAATAAAGGTAGCGATGTTGTGGCTCCTCCAGATATAATATCTAAGTCTCGTTTTATTACATTTTCAACTTCAAGTGCTGCTGCTACCAATGCATTAGCATTTTTTATTGTTGGTACAACGGTGCCATAACAAGTGAAGTTTGTACCTATGCCATATAAATGAAGACTATCTAATTTATTCTCTACATATTTAGATATTTCTACTAGTTGATCTATTTTGATTAAGCCTTCACGCAAATCACCCACATCGTACATTAAAACAACTTTATGGGTTATACCTACTTTTTTGCAAGCATCATTAAGGCATTCTAAAACTTCTTTTTCAGAGTTTACGCTTATATCAGAATACTTAACTACATCTTCAACTTCACTCAACATCGGTGTTCTTATTAACCATTTCTCTACATTACTCAGATATTGATACATTTTCAGATGGTCTATTCTTGATGATGCAATACTTTTATAACCAGCTTGAAAAAACGAGTCAGTAATTTTTGGGATTGCAGAAAAGCCTTTAATAACACCCGTTAAAGATATATTATTATCTAAACATAGTGCTTTTATTACTTCAGCATTATGTTTAATTTTGTCTAGATTAACGAAAAGTCTTGGAAATTCCATTTTTCCACCTACCTATAGTAACTTTAATCTTATTATACACCAGAACATTCATGTTTTGAAAAGCTATTATTCTTGATATTAAGATAATGAAGATGTATACTAATTTGAAGCAAATTAGAGGAGTAAATTATGAAGTCAAAAGAAGTAACAAATATAGCGGTTTTTGCTGCTATTCTTTTTATACTATCACTTATAAAATTTTCAATTGGCCCAGTACCAATCACATTGCAAACTTTAGGAGTAATGTTAGCGGGATCACTACTGGGTTCAAAAAAAGGATTTATTGCGACATTAGTTTATACGATTGTTATATTTCCAAAAATATTCACTTTAACAGGAGGATTTGTAGTATCTTTTCCTTTCGCAGCATTCTTAATTGGAAAATATTTGGAGAAAAACTCTTTTAGCGGTAAGAATGTTATTATAGCTAATTTTTTGTTTGGAGTTGTTTTAGTTTACATATTAGGAGGAACAGTTTTTGCTTATATAGGAGGGTTTACACTTTCACAGACACTTTCCTTAGCAGTATTACCTTTTATAATAGGTGATTTGTTAAAAGTAACTATTGTATATTTTATAGTTACAAAATACAAAAAAATATTAGTAAAATAAAAAGTGCCAGGGTTTAATATTAATCCCTAGCACTTTTTTAGAGGCTATTTTAAGCTTCATAATAGAAGTATTCGTTTATCTCTTCTTCTATTTCATCGATTTCTTCTTCTAACTCATCTAGATCAACTGATTCTTCATTTTCAATAGATTCATTTACATTATTCTTTATTTGAACTAACTCGTTAATGAGTTCATCGATTTCTTCTAAGTCGTCAGCTTCTAAATTATCAGCACGCAACTCTTTTTCTTCCACTAAATTAAGTATTTTTTCATCCAAATCTTCAACGAATGAATTGAGTTCATCAAAATCAAACTCATCTTGTGTAGTTTCATTTTCGTCATTTTCATCAGATTCTTGATCATCAGATTCAGCATTTTCAATAATGTTTTCTATCAGGTCAAAATAGTTGTCAGCTTCATCTTCTAATAAACTAATAGTTAACAGCATTTCATCCTCTAAAGCTTCACTTAAATCAGAAATGATAGCTTCAATGTTTTCTATGTACTCATTAATTTTCTCTAGTTCTTCTTCACTAAGGTTTGATTCTACTTCTTCAATATTTTGTTCAACTTCGATTAATTCTTCCAATATCTCTTCTCTTAACTCTTCCATTCCTTCGAAGTCATATTGTTCTATATCAAAGATATCTTCTAATTCATCTAAGATTTCATCAACTTCATCATCAATTTCATCCATATCTAAAGTAGTGTTATTTTCAATGGCATCTTCTATTTCATTAGAAAATGTTAATAATTCATCTATTAGAGAATTAACCTCATCAAGTTCATCGTTAGAAAGAAGTCCTTCTAAAGAATCTCTATCACTTATTGAGTTCATAATTTGTGCGTTAAGAGATTCAAGGTAGGCTTCTAAATCGTATTCTTCTAATTCCTCATATTTTTCAAATAAATCTTCTATGCTTTCTTCGATCTCTTCAATAGTGTCTTCGACTTGTTCATAGTTTATACTTAGTTCTTGTTCAACAGAATTGTCAATATTATTAGCAATTTGAACAAGGTCATCAATATATTGCTCAACTTTTTCCATATCTTCTTCTGTTAAAATTGAAGATAGTTCATTCTTCTTTTCAACAGCATCTTCAATTTCATCTAAGATATTTTCATACAATTCTTCTACTTTGTCTTGATCAATGCCGATACCAATTGTTTTGTCTTCACCATTATATTTGATATCAATACCTAATTGGTCTATAAAGAATCTAAGTGGTAAGACAGATCTTCCTTCTAGTGATGAAGCGGGAACATCTAACTCATACTCTTCACCATTAACAATTGCAATATTTTCATCTAGTTCAAACTCAATTTCTAGATCACTTCTTTCCAAAGAAATAGTTCTGGTATCGCTATCATAGTCAACTTCAAAACCATATGCAGCAGAAAGAGATCTAACAGGAACTAATGTTCTTCCATCTTTTATTACAGGAGGGACATCAAATTTAATTGGTTTGCCATTAGAAAAAATATTTTCAACAGGCATTGTCTGATAACCAAACTCTTGTAATCTATTGGCTACTTGATTGATATTTTCCATTTCTTCTTCTGAGTAATGATTCTCCAGTTGCCTTTTCCAAGCATTTTTAAGTTTAGCTTCTAAAGCCTTAGGATTTCTAACTCTTTCTTGTTTATCATTTCTTTTTTCATTAACATCTTGCAACTTTTCTTCAACTCGTTTTTGAATATCTTCTTGCTTCTGTTCTATTTTTTCTAAAACATGTTCAGGTGGGCCAACTCTTTTTTCTGCATCTTTTGGCTGGCCATATCCTACGAATGGAATTAATAATAAGACAGCCAACGCAACTAGTATAAAGTAAGTTAGCTTTCTTTTCATAGTAAAACCTCCTAATTGTTTGTGTATAATATTTCGGAGTTAAACTTATTTTTATGTACCAAATTAATAATAAGGCGATAGATTCGAGCAATAATAAAAAAGAAATTTAAGATAACATTATCTTTTTCAATATATAATGTATAATAAAAATATACGTTTAAGAAAGGACGTGATTATATGATAAAACCTGGCTATATTTATAACTTTGAAGTTGCTTATGTTGATAAAGATCACTATAAATTATTACATGAAAGTTCTAGAGAAAGAGTGAAATTAGAAAAAACCTCAAATAATTTCAACTTAAAAGTTGGATATAAAGTTAGAGCTTTTGTATATTTAGATAAAAACAGGAAGTTAACTGCTACAACAGAAATACCAAAAATTAAGCTTGGGGAGATTGCCTCTTTGAGAGTAGTAAATATTATAAGTTCAGGAGCATTTTTAGATTGGGGACTATCGAGTGATTTGTTTTGGCCAACTGAAGAACAACCCCATCCAATTAAAAAAGGCAAAGCTTATCCGGTTGTTTTAATTAGCCCCAATGAAACCCAGTTGATTGCTACTGGCAATATATATAACTATTTGCAACCTTCTGATAAACATAAAGAGGAAGAGATGGTTAATGGTACAGTTTATGACTTTAGTGATCAATGGGGAGTGTTTGTTGCTGTTGAAGACCAATATTTTGGGTTAATACCTAAAAGTGAGATATATCAAGAGTTTGAGTATGGAGACAAAGTATATGCAAGGATTATGAGAGTAAGAGAAGATGGAAAATTAGACTTGTCCTTAAGGAAACAAGTACACGAGCAATTGGATGATGATGCTGAGTTCATTATGGATGAAATGATTGCAAGAGGTGGAGCTTTGCCACTTAATGATAATTCTTCTCCAAAAGAAATTAGGAAGATGCTTCATATGAGCAAGGGAGCATTTAAGCGAGCTGTTGGAAGATTACTTAAATATGATAAAATCAAAATTACAAAAACAGGTATAAAGATAAAGTAGAGTTAAAATAATGCTTACTTGCAAGTGTAGGAAATACCACTATTAAGTAGACCAATCAAATAATTAGCAAGTTTTGCGCCAATCATAGCTAGATGATTGGCGTATGTTTATTTTAACTAAACTATTTTTTAAACCAGTAGTAAGGTCTAACTTTAAAAAGGTCAAACCCAAGTTTAATTGCAAGTTTTCTAGAAGCAATATTGGAGTCAACACAGTCCCAATGGATAGTATAATTACGAGATATTGCATCATTAATAAAGCTTTTAGCTAAATTAGTAGCAATTCCATTTTGTCTGTGTTTTATATTGGTTTCGATGTCAACTGCAATAAAATTGTTATATAAAGCACTACCAAAACAAATTCCTACGATTTCATTCTTAAATGTAGAAATATATGCCAAGCTATATTTAAAAAAATCATTATAGCTATACCATGATTTATCAATTCTTTTCGTAATCAGTGAATAATTGCTAAAGTGAGTGATATTTTGCAAAAGCTCTTTTGAAACCTTTCTAACTTTGTATATAGGCTTTAAATAGAAATCTTCAGTAACTAAAGAACTTAACCTATAAGTATGCTCGAGTTCACTTTTAATATCTTTAGATTCATAAATTGATAAGAGCTGATTCTTCAAAGCTTTATTCTCAGTAGAAAACTCAAAAGATTTTCTACCATTTAAATTAGTAAAAATATGATCAGCTATGAAATTTTCTAGATACTTATTGTCAATTTCACTACTTCCTAAAATACCATACCCTCCAACACAATAAGAATAAGCAATAGCTATTGAGGGGTTGATTTTATTGTCTACCCAGTAATCACCTTTACTGATATTTGCCAGTATACTTGAAAAACTCGGGCATGAGTCATCTAAAAAATTAATTTCCATAGATGCATCCTCCAACAATTATTATAAAAGATAATAAGGTAAATAACAGAGTAGTAATAATCACTCTGTTATTTAAATAATTATGCTAGACTTAAAGCAATTTTCATCATATCAGTAAAAGTTCTTTCTCTTTCTTCTGATGTAGTTAGTTCGTGTGTTACTAAACTATCACTAACTGTTAAGATAGTTAATGCGTTAGCCTTAAGTTTTGCTGCATTCATATACAAAGCAGCGGCTTCCATCTCTACCGCTAAAACTCCCATTTCAGCCCACTTCTTCCAAGCATCAGGTTGAGCATCATAAAAAACATCTGATGATAAAATATTTCCTGCGTGAACTGGAATACCTAGTCTGTCTGCTTCAGCTTTTGCTTTTAATAACAAATCAAAACTTGCGGTTGGTGCATAAGTTCCGGGTAAATCAAACTGATGAGCATACCTTGAATTTGTAGAAGCACTTACACCTAAAATTACGTCTCTAACTTTAATGTGTTCCTGAAAAGAGCCACATGAGCCTACTCTAATAAGATTTTTAACTCCAAAATCATTGATAAGTTCATGTGAATAGATACCAATTGAAGGCATTCCCATTCCAGTTCCTTGGACAGACACTTTTTTACCTTTCCAAACACCAGTAAAACCCAGCATATTTCTTACAGTATTATAGCAATTAACTTCCTCTAAAAAGGTTTCTGCTATAAACTTTGCCCTTAAAGGATCACCTGGTAGCAAAATAGTTTCAGCAATATCGCCTTTTTTAGCATCGATATGAACAGTCATTATAATCCTCCTTATATAAAATTTGTAAAGTAATTACATATACATACATATAGTGATGAATCTACTTTAAATTATACCTAATAGTTAGCTAAAAAAGCAAAGTAAGTTTACATATTTCTATAAAAGATTAAAAAAAAATGATAAAATACAATTGAAACGACTAATATATGGCAGTAATTACCTTTTACTAAATATATGTTGATTTCTTTTATTGAGAGAATTTTATGATATAATTATTTTTAGCGATGTTAATAGAAAATAAGATTAGAAAGGTTCATAGATATTGCTTAACAAGTGAGGGGCGTGTTTATGAAAAAGCGTAAGTATATGAAAGATAAAAATAAACACAATTATTCATACGGGAAACCTTATTATCTTAAGAATAAAAAAAATGAGAAAAAAAGTAATAAGGGTTCGCGAGATTTTAGTTTTAAAAATATTTTCAAAAAATTGAATCCAAAAGAAAAGTTAAGTTTTGACTTAAATCTAAAAAAACCAAAGTTTAACACACCAGAGATAAAAAGACCAAATATCTCTTTTGCTGACTTAGGTGTTAGAGTTAAATCAAAATTTAATAGTTTAAAAACTTCAGCTTCAAATACTATGAGAAATAAATACTTCTTAGGCAGTATTGCCTTATTATTAATTTTTGCTATAGTCTTTGTTGGATACAATTACTTTAGCAATAAACATATTGTTGTTTATGCAGACAATCAACCTATCGGTTACGTAACAGAAGAAGCTGAAATTAATACTATGATGAGCACATTACATGAGTATGGACCAGGTGCGAATCAAAAAGCTTATGAAGAAAGATTAGCTGCAATTTTAGCCAGAGAAGATGATCCAAATAATACGCAACCACAAGCTACAATAGCAGGACAAGAATTAAATGAAGAAGAACCTGTCTATAATATAAAAACAGATATAACAACTGAAGTAGTATACAAGCAGCCAGAGAATTTAAAGGCATTAAATGTTGATATGTTAAAAGAATCTGTTTATATAGAAACAGGTGCTGCGGTAATTATGATTGATGGTGAAGAAATAGCAGCGCTCAAAGATTATGAAACAGCTCAACAAGTTATTGATTTAATAGTTGAAAGCCATTTAACCGAACGCGGTGGGGTTGAAGTAATTGATTACTCTGTTCAAGAAGATGTAGAGATTATAGTAAAGCCAGTACCACCAGAGGACATTATTGAGTATGAAATGGCACTAAACTTATTAAGTACAGGTTATACAGAAAGACAAGTCCATGTAGTGCAAAGAGGTGATTCTCTTTGGTCTATTAGTAATACTAATGGAATGACAGTATCTGAATTAAAAGAATGTAACCCTGAGATTACATCTAATATATTGCAACCAGGTCAAGAAATTGCTGTTGAACCTTTAGTGCCATATCTAAATGTGGAAACTAGAGAAAAGTTAACTACTATAGAGTATGTTTCTTATAGCACAAGATATACAGAGGATAGCTCATTATATACTTGGCAAAGCCGAACCACACAAAGTGGTGTCAGAGGAAAAAATGAGGTTGTTTATGAAATAGTGAGAGTTAATGGTGTGGAACAAGCCAGAGAGAAACTATCAACTGAAAAACTCTCAGATCCAGTAACTAGAGTTGTTGCTAAAGGAACTAAAAAGCCAGAAGCAACAGGATCAGGAACATTCATTTGGCCAGTAGATGGAGGAGGAGGAATTACATCTCCATTTGGTTGGACAGGTAGAAGGTACCATCACGGTATTGATATAGCTGCTTCAACAGGTACAAATATATTTGCAGCAGATAAAGGTATTGTGACTACTTCAGCTTATCACAGAACATATGGCTATTATATAATTATAGATCATGGAAATGGATATAGTACACTTTATGCTCACAACAGTAGATTATTAAAAAGTGTGGGTGCTAAGGTAAATAAAGGCGACGTTATATCAAGGTCTGGTAATACAGGAAACAGTACAGGACCTCATTTGCACTTTGAGATTAGATACAATGGAGATCATAAGAATCCAATGAGCTTCTTTAGATAAAATAATATGAGGTTGGACAAATTTGTCCAACCTTTTTTTGTGACTAGGAATAGTTTTAGTGTATAATACTATAGAAATGAAAATATGGAGTGAAGTTAATGAGTTTTAACTGGAAAGATGAAATAATAAAGATTACTCCAAATGTAGAAATTGAAGTAGATATGAGAAACCACACATATTTTAAAATTGGGGGTAAAGCAGAAGCTTTAGTCACTCCAACTACATTTGAAGAATTAGTTAATGTATATAAATGGGCAAATAAAAATGGTTTAAATATTACTATTATAGGCAATGGAACAAACCTATTGGTAAGTGATAAGGGTATTTTAGGTGTAGTAATAAAAGTGTCTGAAAACTTATCTGCTATTAAAAAGGACAGTTATATTATAATAGCTCAAGCTGGAGCCCTTTTAAGTAGTGTGGCTAAAGTTGCATTGAAGATGAATCTATCAGGATTTGAATTTGCTTCAGGAATTCCTGGATCTATTGGTGGTGCAGTTTATATGAATGCAGGGGCTTATGATGGTGAGATGAAAGATGTTGTAAGTAAAGCAACTGTCTTAACTAAAAGTGGAGACATAGAAGTATGGGATAAAGCAAGGTTGAAGCTTGATTACAGAAACTCTGCTGTTGCCAAAGAAGGGGCAATTATCTTAGATGTTGAAATATCATTATCAAAAGGAATATATAAAGAAATATTGGATAAAATGAACTTATTAAACAAGTGGCGGAGGGAAAGACAACCTTTAGATAAGCCAAGTGCTGGTAGCACATTTAAAAGACCTCCAGATATTGCAGGGAGTTATCTAATCGATAAGATTGGATTAAAAGGATATAGTATTGGAGGAGCACAAGTTTCAAAAAAGCATGCAGGATTTATTATTAATACAGGGGGAGCAACTGCTCAAGATGTATTAGATTTAATGGCGTTTGTACAAAAGCGTGTTTATGAAGAGGAAGGTGTTTTGTTAACCCCAGAGGTAAGATTCATTGGACAATATCAAGAAAGTAAATTAATAATTAAATAGTAATAATGGGAGCTGATTTAAGAGGGATTTATAATCTACTTGATTCAGCTTTTTATTTTTTTACTAAAGGAACAGTAAAAATGAATGTTGCTCCCTTATTTTCTTCACTTTTGGCCCAAATATCACCATTATGTAGGGTGATTATTTTTTTTGAAATATGCAAACCAAGTCCACTACCAGACTTTTCACTGTTTCTTGATATTGACCCTTTATAAAATCTATCAAAGACAAAAGGAAGCTGTTCTTTCTCAATTCCCTTACCAGTGTCTTCAACCTCAAAAATCACATCATCTTTATAAATTCTAACTCTTAAAATAATATGACCACTTTCTGTATGTTTAAGTGAGTTATAGATAAGATTGCTAAACACTTTATTTATTTGCTTTCTATCAATTAGAATATCTTTATAAAGAACAGAATTGCTTTTTTCTTCAACTTTAAATTCAAGGCCCCTTTCAAAAACTTCATCTTTATATCTATGATAAATCTCTTCTATTAAACTATGTACGTTATATTCTTTTAACTCTAATTTTAGTTGTGCAGTTTCTAAATTAGATAACTCTATTAAATCATCTATTAAATTACTTAAGTCTATAGATTTCTTTTCAATTAGTTCTAGATATTTTTGTTGATTTTCTTTTTTTACTAATCCTTCACTTAATGCAGAAGCATATCCACTAATCAGTGTTATAGGAGTGTTTAAATCATGTGATAAGTTAGAGATTAATTCTCTTTGAGTTTTGGCAGCTTCAAAAACTTCTGTATTTGCATTTTTTAATTTTTCATTAGCTTGTTCGACCTTTTCAATAGCCTCTCTATTTTGGTCTGCAAAATAATATATTACAAGTGTAGTTGCAAGAAAAATATATAAAATGTTAAGTATAATGCCAAACTCACCGTAAAGTGTTTGACCAGTGTCAACAAGGCTTTCAGGGTTTGCATGACTATATATTAGTAAAACAGCAGCTATTCCAAACTGAACAATTGAGACGATCATTCTCCATAAACCAACATTAAGTATCGCGTTAAAAATTATTAACATGAACATTATCATAGGTGCAATACCATATATACCACCAGAAAAGAACCATGTTATCGGAATATAAATAGTTCCAAGGCTACCAAGATTTATATTTGCCAATACTTTTAGATTAAAATCAAAAAACATCAAAACAGAAGAAGCGAATGTAATAACTAAAAGTAAAAATGATATCAAATATAAAGAATAAGTATCTAATATTGAACGGTTAAAAAAAATTAAGATAGTGCTGTTAGCTAAAGAGAAAATGATACAGAAAACAGCAATCTTGTTATCAGGAGTTATTTTTTCTGATGAGCCAAATATTAAATTTTTAACTTTATTTAATAGGTTTTCATACATTAAAAAATCCCTCCTAGTAAAAATTTATGTTTTTGTTTGCTAGTTTAGTCAGTATATAAGATAATTATAGCAATAAAGTAATCAGTTGAATACAAAGGGGTGTCTTTTATGTTAGATGTTAATTATGTTTATCCAATTTTGTTAGGTGGAGTTGGCATTAGTTTGATTCTAATCATTGCTATTATCTCTAAACTAAATAAATTTTATAATGATGTCAAGAAAACTACAGAATCTAATGAGAATGTTAAAAACAGATTAGATGAGTTAAGCAATTATTTGGATAAACAAATTACAATGCTTGAGAAAGAAATAAATAATCAAAATGAAAAGCAAACTATGAAAATTGAGTCAGAACTTGAAAGAAGTGTCTCTGTAATACGAGAACAAGTTTCAAGAGATATAGGTATCCAGAATGAAGTTGTAGCGACAAAGCTTGGTGAGTTTCAAAATAATATCACTGAAAGGTTTGGTAAGCTTGAACTTGGATTGGGAGAAAAGTTTAGTAGTTTAGCAGGCAGTTTGAGTAAAGATCTTGTAGATAATAAAGATAATATTTCTGATAATATGACAGGTTTTAGAAAAGATCTTATTGCTGAGATGGATAAAAATTTTAGCGGTTTGAAATCAGAAATAGAGAGACACTTAAGTGCAATTAGTGATAAAGTGGATGAAAGATTAATGGAAGGGTTCAAACAAACTAATCAAACATTTTCAAATATCTTAGCAAGGTTGAGCAAGATAGATGAGGCACAAAAAAATATAGAAAGTCTCTCAAGTGATATTATTTCACTGCAAGATGTTTTGACAGATAAGAAAACAAGAGGTACTTTTGGAGAAGTACAATTGAGTCAACTTTTAGCTGCAGTATTTGGAGATAAGAATGATGGGGTATATGAACTTCAACATAAAATGCCAAATAATAAAATTGCAGATGCTATTATAAAAACACCAGAACCCCTTGGTGTAATAGCAATAGATTCTAAATTCCCACTTGAAAATTATAGACGAATGATTGATAGGGAGTTACATGAGCATCAAAGAACTCAAGCAGCAAGAGATTTTAAAATGAATGTAAAAAGACATATTGATAACATCGCAGACAAATATATTGTGCCTGACCATACTTCTAATCAAGCGATTATGTTTATTCCAGCAGAAGCTGTTTTTGCTGAAATTTATGCTTATCACGAAGACTTGGTGAAGTATTCGCAAGAGAGAAGAGTTTGGATTGTATCTCCAACTACTTTAATGTCAGTTTTAACTACTATTCAAGTAGTGTTGCAAAATATGGAAAGAGAAAAGTTTGCTTCGATAATTCATGATGAGCTGAAACAGCTTGGTCAAGAATTCAAGCGTTACAGACGAAGATGGAATAAATTAAGAAGCCACATAGATAGAGTAAGTGATGATGTAAGAAATGTTCATATTACAACTGAGAAGATTTCAACAAAATTTGAACAAATATCTAATGCAGAGGTAGAAACAGAAGAAAAAAAGAGATTAGGAGAATAAGAGTAGTTGACTATTAACTAATAATTACATATAATTAGCATGAAAATATAGCAATCTTCGGGGTAGGGTGAACTTTTTAGTAATTCCCAACCGGTGGTATAGCCCACGAGCTGCAAAACTTGCAGTTGAACTGGTTAGATTCCAGTGCCGACGGTAGAGTCCGGATGAAAGGAGATTGACGCTTTTATTAATGCGTTTTTATTTACCCTGGATTGTTATCTAGGGCTTTTTTTATGCCCAAGAATAACAAGGAGGTTTTTCAATGTCAACTAAGAAAATGGTAGCAATTGCTCTTTTTGCTGCAATTGCTGTAGTTTTGATGTGGTTTCCACAAATTCCACTAATTCCTGCAGCTCCGTATTTACAATATGATTTTTCTGATATTCCAATTCTTATCGGGTCTTTTTCACTAGGACCTTTAGCTGGTTTCTTAATGACTACTATAAAGAATTTAATTTACTTTATAACAAAAGGACAAAGCGGTTTAATAGGTTCATTTATGAATTGGGCTACAACTCTTATGTTTATTTTGCCGGCATCTATAATTTATCATAAAGTAAAAAAGACAAAATGGAGTGCTCTTGTGGGAATGATTGTAGGTACTATAATTTTTTCAATTGGTGCAGTTTATCTTAATATTTATGTAGCTTTACCTATTTGGGGAATCCCTACAGATAATATTATTCCACTAATTAAAACAGCAGTTATACCTTTCAATCTATTAAGGGGAGCAATAAGTACATTAATGACAATGTTATTGTATCGTAGAGTAACTGATGCTATTAGAAGAGCGCTTAGATTAGAACAGTAATCATAAAAGGCAGAGCCACAAAAGGCTCTGCCTATAAAATTAGACTTTTTTAAAGTATATATTCTTTACCCTTCCTCCAGACAGCTTAAAACCAGTCACTTTGTCTATCTCATTTCTAACCATTTTAATTCTAGCAAAGCCATATTTGCCTTCAAAAGTATCTTTTTTAATCATTATTAGTGGTACATCGCTTTTTTTCTTATGGGTCAATTTTAGTTCTTCTTTATTACTTTCAATATAATAGGTAGTCCTAAGTTCATCGCTGTAATACGTTCCTAAATATGAATTAAAGTCCACATCGTTAATATTGCTACAGTTAACTTCTTTAGCAACAGTATCTTTTCCATAAAGAGGTTTAAGTAATAACTCTACATTACCTTGTTCATCATATTTTGCAATGATATTTTCATTAAGCATATCAACTCTATATAAATTATCACTAACCTTTGTTAAAGTTGACGCATCAGTTCTAGGTAAATGTATGTAATTAGTATTGTTTTTTTGCTCAATATAAATAACGCTTCCTTCATCTATGATATAAACTCCTGCTAAATCACTATCACTTATTGGATCATAATTGTAATGTGGTTCTTCTTTTGATTCAAATATAATTGAATCAGCAATACTTTTTGCTAAAACACTTGGTTTTGAAGTTGCTACATTAGTTAAAACAACTATTGTATATCCAAGGTCTAAAAATTTTAGAAAATGTGTTCTAAACCCTGCATCAGCTCCACCATGTTCGATGATTTCTTCTCCTTTATAAGAACTAACTCGTAAACCAAAGCCATAGTCAATTTCTTCACCATTTTCAAGAGTATAAAGTGATAGCATTTTTTTAATCAAATCTTTATCACCAACACTAGGATTATCAAAATTATTAGACCATTTAATTAAATCACTCGTAGTTGTAAAAAGGCTAGTAGCACCTACATTGGCATAGCTTAGTATCTTTTTCTTAAAAGTATCGTAATATGGTATATAAGAGTACGCTCTGTTTTTTACAATATGTTCATGATCATGATGAAAATGAGTGGTTTTCATATTAAGAGGATTGAATATTCTTTCTTTTGCAAATTCTGAAAGAGTTTTATTTGAAACTCTTTTAACTATTTCAGCCATCAAAGTATAACCACTATTACAATATAGATACTTAGTTCCAGGCTTAAAGTTTAGCTCCTTTTGTTTTAGAAGTAGTTTCATAATGTGATTATGTGTTATTACATCATCCATTCTAAAACCACTATAAACTAGTAGTTGCCACTGGTCTCTTAATCCACTGGTATGGTGGATAAGATGCCTAACAGTAATGTCATACTCAAACTCTGGAAGTTCAGGTATATAAGCTTGTATTTTTTCATCTAAATCAATTTGGTCCTCTTTTTCTAGTAGCAAAATACAAAATGCAGTGAATTGTTTAGAAACAGATGCTACATGAAAAATAGTTTCATTAGTGATAGGAATTTCATACTCTAGTTGTGCACTACCATATCCTTTTTGAAAAATAACCTCTCCATCTTTGCTGATTGCTACTGATGCTCCTGGAGAATCCTTTTTGTCAAATTTTTTAAATATTTTATCAAGTTTTTTCTCAATACTCATTCTTACTCCTCCTCTTTTGAAAGCATTTTGTCTACAAAGGCATATATATCAGCCTCTTCGTTTATTAATAGATTGGTTGGTTTCCCCCCACCGTGACCTGCTCCAAAGTCTACTCTTAATAAAATTGGATTATTACCAAGGTTGACTGTTTGCAAACTGGCTGCAAACTTAAAAGAATGCATAGGAACAACTCTATCATCAGTTTTAGCTGTAGTAATTAAAATTGGAGGATATACAGTGTTAAATCTTATATTATGCAGTGGAGAATACTTATACATAAACTTGAAATGATCTGGATTCGTTTCTGCGTCTCCATACTCGGGAATCCAAAACCTGCCTACAGTAAATTTATGATATCTAAACATATCAATTACTGGCACCTGACTTATCACAGCACTATACAAATCAGGCCTTTGAAGCATGCATGCTGCAGTTAATAATCCTCCATTACTTCTTCCCTTAATAGCTAATTTGTCACTAGATGTATAGTTTTGATCAATAAGATGTTCTGCAGCAGCAATAAAATCATCAAAAACATTTTGTTTGTTTTCTAACATGCCGGCTTTATGCCACTGCTGACCAAACTCACTTCCTCCTCTAAGATTAGCTACAGCAAAAATATTTTTATTCTCAATCCACGCTAGGTCACTTGCTTTGAATTCTGGAATCCTTGCAACGTTAAAACCTCCATAAGAGTATAAGTATGTCTTATTATTGCCATCCAACTCAAGATCCTTATGATGGCTAATGAATATAGGA
>CAZCFQ010000023.1:0-23101 GCA_964497955.1 uncultured Clostridiaceae bacterium | reverse complement strand
TGAAAGAGAGAGTTCGCGGTATTTTAGATTTAAAATTCCCAGGAATGTGGATAGGTACTTTCCATAGCATTTGCTTAAGAATATTACAACATGAATCACCTAGTATCGGGTATATGAACCCATTTACTATTTATAGCCAAGCTAATCAAAAGACAGTTTTAAAGAAGTGTATAAAAGAACTAAATTTAGACCAAAATAAATATAAAGTTAAAACTTTTTTATCCGCAATTAGTAGCGCAAAGAATGACTTAAAAGGTCCAGAAGCATTTCTTGATAGTAATAAACCATTTGATAATACTATTGGAGAAGTTTATAAATTGTATCAACAAAAGCTAAAAAGCAATAATGCTATGGATTTTGGTGATTTAATTATGAATACGGTTAAACTATTCAAAGAAAATAAGAATGTTTTAGAGACACATCATACAAAGATTCGGCATATATTAATTGATGAATATCAAGATACCAATAAAGCTCAATACAAATTGGTTAGTTTATTGACTCATAAGAATCGTAATGTATGTGTTGTTGGTGATGATGACCAGAGCATATATGGATGGAGAGGTGCAGATTTAAATAACATCTTAGAATTTGAAAATGATTTTCAAGATGTTAAAGTAATAAGACTTGAGCAAAATTATAGATCAACCTCGAATATCTTACAAGCAGCAAATTCTGTAATTGATAATAATTGTTATAGAAAAGCTAAAGAGTTATGGACTGACAAAGGTGAGGGCGAGAAAGTACATTATTATCAAGCTAGTGATGAAGAAGAAGAAGCTTACTTTGTTCTTAAAACAATAAAAGAGTTAAATATCACTAAAGGTTATGAGTGGAAAGATATTGCTATTTTATATAGGACGCATGCTCAATCACGCCCTATAGAAGATGCTTTTGTATATCATAATATCCCATATAAAATATATGGTGGTGTGAGGTTCTATGATAGAAAAGAAATACAAGATATTTTAGCATATGCTAATATTGTAGTTAACCCTCATGATAATACAAGGCTTCAAAGAATTATCAATGTTCCTAGAAGAGGAATTGGAGACAGAACTTTTGAAAGATTATCAAATTATGCACAAGAACATAATTTAAGCCTATATCAAGCAAGTGAAAAGACAGAGGATATAGATACTCTTTCATCAACATATAAAAATAAAATAAATCATTTTAGAGATCTAGTTGAAGGATTAAGAGATTATGAAGAAAAAAATCCTGTCCATGAAGTTATTAGTGAAATAGCTATTAAAAGTGGATATGAAGCAGATTTAGCTGAACTTAAGAAAAAAAACAACGTAGAGGCAGAGACTAGGTTAGAAAACATTTCTGAACTAATTAATGTAGCTAAGCAATTCTCTGATTTAAATCCAGATGGGGGTTTGAAAGAATTTCTTAATAGCATTGCATTAGAAACTGATGTTGATAGTTATGAAGAAGAGGAAGATAGTGTTACTTTAATGACTCTTCATTCAGCCAAAGGATTAGAGTTTAAAGTAGTCTTTCTAGTTGGATTAGAAGAGGGTCTTTTCCCAAGCAATAAGTATGATGGTAATGCCGAAGAAGAGCTAGAAGAGGAAAGAAGACTCTGTTATGTAGGTATGACTAGAGCAAAAGAAGAGCTATATATGAGCTTTGCAAGATCTAGAAAACAATATGGTGAAATGAATTATAATACCCCTTCAAGATTTTTAGAAGAAATACCAGATGAATATATTGAGGTTTTAAATGTAAGTAACCAAAGTGATTCTGGTGGACCAAAAGAGTATAATACAGTTATTGAGAGCGATAACCCATATAGTATTGGAGATAAAGTAGAACATGAGAAACTTGGTATCGGTATAGTTCTAGCAGTCAATGAAAACCTGATAAAGGTAGATTTCTTGCAAAGTGGAACTAGAAAATTAGCTACAGAGTTTGCACCATTAAGACTTATTAGTAATGACGATATTATGGATTCTATAAGGGATATAACTCCTGATATAGATGAGTTAGAACCACGTGAAGATGATAGTGCTGATTTTTATGAACTTGGAGATATTGTTGAGCATAATCACTTCGGACTAGGAGAAGTAACAAATATTGAGGGAGAATTTGTTACAATTGATTTCAAAAAAGTAGGAAAGAAAATGCTATCAACAGAATTTGTTAAACTTAGAAAGGTTTAGTGATGAGTAATACAGAACAAAAGATCGAAAAACTAATAAAAACACTAAATAAATACACTTACGAATATTACGTATTAGATAATCCTAGTGTATCAGATAGTGTTTATGATAGTTTATTTAACGAGCTTAAAAAGCTTGAAAAAGAAAATCCAGAACTCATAAAATCATATTCGCCAACACAAAGAGTAGGTGATCAACCTGCCAATGAATTTAATAAGGTAGAACACCAGTATGAGATGCTTAGTTTGAACAACGCCTTTAATTCAGAAGATATTAAAGATTTCTATTTAAAGATGCAAAAAGAAGTTAATAAAGACCATCCAAGTATTGCAATTGAGTACAAGTATGATGGCCTTGCTGTATCGATAGTTTATGAGAAAGGTATATTGTCAAGAGCTGCTACTAGAGGTAATGGTAGTATTGGTGAAGATATTACGCAGAACATTAAAGCTATCAACTCAGTTCCTTTAAGATTGAATGAAGAAGTAGATATAGATGTGAGAGGCGAAGTATTTATGCCTATATCTTCTTTTGAAGAGTTAAATAGAAATCGAGAAGAAAATAACGGAAAGCAATTTGCTAATCCAAGGAATGCTGCGGCAGGGTCATTAAGACAGCTTGATTCTCAAATTGTAGCAAATCGCGATTTAGATTCTTTCATATATGATTTTATGCCAAGAAGTTTAGTAAAAACCCAAAAAGAATTATTGGATTATCTTACATATTTGGGGTTTAAAGTTAATAATAACTATAAAATATTTAATAATATAGATGATATTTTATCTTTTATAGAGCAAGTTTCTAAATACAGAAGTGATTTGCCATATATGATAGATGGCTTAGTTTTAAAATTAAATGATATAGAGTATAGAGACATTATTGGATATACTAGCCATCATCCAAAATGGGCTATTGCATATAAATTTCCTGCAGAAAAAGCAACTACTAAACTATTAGATATTGAGTTAAATGTGGGAAGAACTGGAATGATGACTGCAACAGCAGTTTTAAAACCAGTAGAGTTAGCAGGTACTGTAGTAGAAAGAGCAACATTACACAATGAAGAATATATTTTGGATAAAGATATAAGAATCGGAGATTATGTTGTTATAAAAAAGGCTGGTGATATAATACCCCAAATAGAAAAGGTATTACCAGAATTAAGAAGTGGAAATGAAGAAGTTTTTAATTATCCAGAATATTGCCCATTTTGTGGTAGCAAAGTTATACGATCAGAAAATGAGGTAGCCATTAGATGCTCAAACATAATGTGTCCTTCTAGGGTGAAGGAACAACTCATATATTTTGTATCAAAAGCAGCAATGGATATTAGTGGGCTAGGTGAGTCACAGATAACAATGCTTTATGAAGAAGGATTAATCGAAGATCCTGCTGATCTCTATTATTTAAAAAAAGAAGATTTAATTGAGTTAGATAGAATTGCTGATAAATCAGCCAGCAATATTTTGAGAGCTATTGAAGAAAGTAAGGATAACTCATTAGAAAAATTAATTGCTGCACTTGGTATTCCTAATGTAGGGAAGAAACTAGCATTAATACTAGCAGAGAGATTTAAAGATTTAAATAGTATTAAAAAAGCAACAAAAGAAGAATTAGTGAAAATAAATGATATAGGCGATATAGTAGCAGAAGCTATAGTTAATTACTTCCAGGATAATAAATCACAAATATTGTTAAAAAAGCTTCAAGAAGCTGGTGTGAATACTGAGTATATTGATAAGGAAAGAAGTAATAAACTAAGTGGAATTACTTTCGTTGTAACAGGAAAGCTTGAAACATTTACAAGAAGTGAAATAAAAGAATACCTATCAAATTTAGGGGCTAAAGTTACCAGCTCAGTTTCAAGTAATACAGACTATTTATTAGCAGGTGAAAATGCTGGTAGTAAAATGGATAAGGCTAAAAGTTTGGGTGTAAAGATAATTTTAGAAGAGGACTTAAAAGAAATGACTAAGTCATGATGGAGGAGTAAAATGTCTGATGTTTTCAAAAAGAAAGAACGATATGATTACTTAATTGACCAGTTAACTGAGTTAGAGATTAAATATAGTGATTTGTTAGATACAAACCAAGAAAATAAACCTAACTCAAGAGCAAATATTTTGTTGGCTGATATTAAATCAATTAAGGATCAGTTAGAAGAATTAGATGGTATTCATCAAGAATATAAGCGCTTTCTTGATAATAAAGAAGAAGAGTTAAGAAAAACAGGTGATTCAAGGGAATATCTTGAAGGTTTTGATAAAGCTAAATCAGAGATAAATAAAGAAGTTGAATTTTTACAGAATCTTTTAAGTAACCATTTGGATATTATTAATAAATATGAAACAGCTTTAAAAACTAAAGATTCTAATAATGTAAATAAAGAGTTAGAAAAACACATAGATATCATAAATAAATTAGAGGAATATGAAATAAGTATAGATAAAGACCTAAAATTTACTAAGGATGAAGTATCTAACTGGGAAAATTTACAGTTATTATATGATACAAAAGATATGTTTACTTTGGCTATTAATCGATTGATTGAGCAAAAAGTAGAACTTCAAAAGATTAAAGATGATTATATTAAAGAAAAAGTAAATAAATAGTATCATTTTAGTAATAATTACAAAAAAATAAAAAGTGTTCAGCTTGAGCTGCTGAGCACTTTTTATGTTAATTACAACTATATTATTTGTTAAAATTTTAAACTTAAAGATATTCTGCCTTTATCTTTATCAATTTTAATAATTTTAACATCTAACTGATCTCCAACTGAAACTACATCACTAGGATGTTTAATGTAATTATTTGACATTTCACTGATGTGGATTAGACCATCTTGTTTTACTCCTATGTCCACAAATGCTCCAAAATCAATTACATTTCTAACAACACCTTTAGTTATTAATCCTTTATAAAGATCATCAAACTTGGTAATTTTTTTATTAAAGATTGGTTTAGGCATCTCTTCTCGTGGATCTCTTCCAGGTTTTATAAGTTCGTTTAAAATATCTTTTACTGTATGCTCACCTGCATTGAGCTCTTGAGATATCACTTTTAATTTAGAAAAATCAATCTTATTTTTCCATTCATCAGATTTAATAATATCTTCACTGCTTATATTAAACTTTTTTATAATTTTATGAGCTAAATCGTATGATTCTGGATGTATACGAGTATTATCTAGATATTCATTGCTTTCTCTTATTCTTAAAAAACCAGCACATTGTTCAAATGTTTTCTCTCCTAATCTAGATACTCTTAGTAACTCTTGTCTACTTTGGAAAGCACCATTTGATTCTCTAAATTTTATTATGTTACTTGCTACACTACTGCTGATACCAGAAATGTATTTTAAGAGTGAGCTTGATGCAGTGTTTAAATCTACACCTACAGAGTTTACACAGGATACTACTATTTGTTCAAGTGCATTTTCTAATGACTTTTGATTAACATCATGCTGGTACATACCAATACCAATTGATTTTGGGTCAATTTTAACTAGTTCTGCAAGAGGATCCATAATTCTTCTAGCAATAGAAACAGCACCTCTCATTGACACATTAAGATCAGGGAACTCTTTACGAGCAATTTTAGAAGCAGAATAAACAGAAGCGCCCGATTCATCAACAATTAAATAAGATACATTAGAATAGTTACTTAAAATTTCAGCAATCAATGTCTCGGTTTCTCTACTAGCAGTACCATTGCCTATTGTTACTAACTTAACGTTATACTTAATAATAGATTCTTCAATTAGTTTAGTAGAAGTTTCTATATCATTTTGTGGTGGGTGAGGATATACTGTAAAAGTGTCTAAGACTGATCCGTTTTTGTTAATTACAACTATTTTGCAACCTGTTCTATATGCTGGATCTATCCCCATAATATTTAAGTCTGTAATTGGTGGTTGCATTAATAAATTATATAAATTATCCTTAAAATTATCAATAGCTTTTTCTTCAGCTTGATCAGTCAGTTGTCTTCTAATATCTCTTTCAATAGAAGGTTTTATATAACGTTTATAAGCTGTATCTATAGAATCTAGTAGAAATAATTTTATCTCTTTATTTTGTATATATTTTTCTATTAAGTCTCTATTAAGTCTAGTTAAAATATCTTCTTGTGGTGGAGTAATAGAAACACTTATGTATTCTTCTTTTTCAGCTCTATTAATTGCTAGAACACGATGGGGTGGAATAGAAGCAACAGATTGTGAATAGTCTTTGTACTGTTCATATTGATCTAACTTTTCTTTTTTTGAACTAGTTTCAATTAATCCATAAGAAAGGGTTAGAGATCTAACAATTTTTCTTATAATTATATCTTCATTGATATAAGATATAATTATATATTTAGCTCCTTCTAATACATCCTCTTTTGTAGGTACTTCTTCGTTTATAAAATCAGATGCCAAAGAAGATAGATCTTTTAGACTTTCTTGCTTCCAAATTAGCTTAGCAAGTGGTTCTAAACCGTTTTCTTTAGCAGTATCTGCAAGAGTTTTTCGACTACTTTTATATGGAAGATAAATATCCTCTAATTCTTGAAGTGTAGTTGCATTATTCAAGTTATAAATAATTTCTTCGTTTAACTTACCTTTTTCTTCTATTGTTTCTTTAATATATTCTTTTCTTTCATTGAACTTAAGCAAATAATCATATTTGTCTTTAATTGAAAAAATTTGTTCATCTTTTAAATTACCTGTCATTTCTTTTCTATAACGAGCTATAAAAGGGACAGTATTACCTTCATTGAGCAACTCAATGGTAGTTTTAATTCTATCTTCACTTATTTTTAATTCATTTGAAATTTGTTTTATTATATCCATGATTTAATACATAAATTAAAAATCAATTTAATTTATTTACGCTCCTTTCAAAATTTCTTAAATTATAATAACATTTTAATTACAAGTGTGCAAAGAAGATGTCGAAACAAACACTTTATGATATTATAGTAATAGAGGGAGATTATTATGAACATTATAATTAAAGAGTTTCAAAGCAAATATTACTTTCAACTAGTAGATGTGGTGAGTACTGTTTTAAAAGAGTATAACTTTACGTTTGATGTTGGAGATATAAAAAATGATCTCAACCTTTTAAAAGAGAAAAAATCATACAATAAAAAAAATGAAAAGTTTTGGATTGCTTTGGATGAAGATAAAGTAATTGGGTCAATCGCAATTAGACAAAGAGAGGATGATGATCTAGCAGAGTTAAAAAGATTTTATCTATTACCAGAATATAGAGGGTTAGGATATGGTAGCAAACTATATGAAATAGCAGAAGATTTTGCTAGAAAAAGTAAATATTCAGGTATTTGGTTAGAATCATCTAGAAAATTTAAATCTGCTGCAAAACTTTATAGTAAAAAAGGTTATGTATTAATTGAAGAGCTTGAAAATGATTGGGATGACAACTTGTATGAGAAAAAATTTGGAAAGGATTGATCTTATGTCTATTAAGTTGAATTTAAATATATTGGAATCATTAATTTATTTTTGGGAAGCAAGTAAGTCAGGTGAAAAAGTTGGAGAGAAATATATTCTTAGTATTGCTGATGACGAGGATATGAAGTTAACATATACGAAACAATTTGATAAAGATTCTGTTCGCAAAGTTTTAAGTGCTATTTCTAATAGAGAAAAATTAAGAGGAAATGATAAAGAAAGAAAATTTTGGAATAATAATATGTGGATGATGGATGATTTATCCTTTATGCGAGATATGGTAAAGCCAGTAAAGACTTTAGCTATGAAAAAGATTAATGAGGATTTAGATTTGAAAGAAGACTATGAGTTAATATTCTTACCACTATGTGATAGAGAAAAAATAATTAAAGATAATAAAATAATCCTTAATTTTTTTAAAGTTAAACTAGATCCTATGGATTATAAAAAAGTAGAATATAGTAATAAACCAATTTATGATTACATTGAAGAGGTAATAGAGAACTTGAGATAGGAAGAGTTGAATGAGTGAAAATAATCATATTATTAAAATGAATGTTGATGGTCAGTTAAGTTTTGGGGAGATCACCAAAACTATATCTGACCTTCCTTCATTTAAGTCACCAAAATTCAATATTATCAAAAATGAAGAAGATTTAGTTGAATTATCTAAAAAACTAAAAGGTTTAAAAGCAATAGGTTTAGATATAGAGACTACAGGTTTGAATCCATATTTTAGCAAGGTAAGACTGGTACAAATTTCACCAAATGAAGATCTAACATATATTTTAGACATGCAAAGTATTAATACTTTAGAATCATTAAAAGAAGTTTTTGAAGCTAGATATCCCGTAAAAGTTATACATAATGCTATTTTTGAACAAAAATTTCTTCGATATCACTATGGACTGGATTTTGGTACACTTTATGATACAATGCTGGCAAATAAACTAATTTATAATGGTATTTATAAAAGAAACTCTTTACAGGAAGTTGTAAAAGATGAGTTAGGACTTTTTTTAGACAAAGATATGCAAACCAGTTCTTGGGGAAGTAGTTCACTTAATAATATGCAGCTAAAATATGCTGCTAAAGACTCTGCTGTTTTATTGCCTTTGAGGGAAAAACAAATAAAGAAAATTATCAAACTAGATTTAATTGATGTAGCAAAACTTGAGTTTGACTGCACAAAAGCTGTGACTTCACTTGAGCTAAATGGTGTTTATATTAATAAAGAGCTATTAAATGAGTATAGAAAAAAAACTGAAGAAGAGTTAAACCATTTGTTAATAGAAATAAGAAACTTTTTTGGAGATATCAATATTAACTCGCATAAACAAGTAGCAACTGTTCTGTCTAGAAAAGGGATATATACAGAAAGTACTAGTGAAAGTGATCTAAAGAAGTATGCAGGTGAATATAAAGGCATTAAAGCTTTTATAGACTATAAAAGCCTACATAAAAGATTAAATAGCACTATTGACCCTTTAAATAGCAACATTAACTCAATTACTAAAAGAGTACATTCCAATTATAATCAAGTTGGAGCAGCTAGTGGCAGAATGAGCAGTCATAATCCTAATTTGCAAAATATTCCTAGAGGTGATTTTAGGAAGATTTTTAGTGCACCAAAAAATAGAAAGCTAATTATAGCAGATTACTCACAAATAGAGCTAAGAATAATTGCAGAAATAAGTAAAGATAAAACCTTAACAAATGCGTTTCAAAATAAACAGGATATTCATAATATTACTGCATCTATTATCACCCACAAAGATATTAATGAGATAACAAAAGAGGATAGACAAAAAGCTAAAGCAGTTAATTTTGGATTAGTATATGGAATGGGAGCAAAGGGATTGGTACGTTATGCAAATAGTAGTTTCAATATTCAAATGTCTAATATTGAAGCTGAAGAAATCTATTATAAATTCTTTGAAAAATATGATGGTATTAAAAAATGGCATAATAATGTTAAAGCAAAGTCTAATCAAATTGAATACTTAGAAACACTAAGTGGACGTAAAAGGTTTTATAACAGTGAAAAGAGATATTACTCAGAGTTATTTAACACTCCAGTACAAGGAACTGGGGCAGATATATTAAAATATGCACTCATATTACTTAATAAAGAGTTTTATAAAAGCAAAATAATGCTAGTAAATACTGTACATGATGAGGTAATAGTAGAGTGTGATGATAGCGAATCAGAAGAAATAGCGAAGATAGTCAATAGATTAATGGTCAAAGCAGGGAGAAAGTATATAAAAAATGTTCCAATAGTAGTAGATGTAATGATATCTGATAATTGGTCAGAAAAGTAAGAGGTGTTGTCTTGAGAGCTTTTATAGCAATTAATTTTGATAAATGTATTAAAAAAATATTATATAATCACTCAAAAAAAATTCTTACTCACAACTTTAAGTGTTTTCGCCAAATTAAGCAAAAAAATATCCATATGACAATTCACTTTTTAGGAGATATATCTAACGACACAAATGCCATAGAAAATAAAATGGAAAGAATATTAAGCAGTTACTATCAATTCATAATAAAAATTAATAATTGGAACTGTTTTGATACAAGAAAAGGCAAAATAGTTTGGTTAAAAGTAAACAACAGTGAGAAGCTTAATATCCTAGCAAATAAGATAAGAGTAAATTTCAGTGACATAAAAGAAGATAAAAAGAGTTTTTTGCCACATGTTACAATTGCCCGAGATGCTAAGTATATTGACGGGATAAGTAGTAAAGAAATAGTGGATTTGAATTTAAAAGTCGTAGTAAAAGAAATTTCATTAATGAGAAGTGTATTTGATAGTAATGGAGTACATTACTCAGAAATATATAATAAGGCTTTATTAAAGAAGGATTTTTAATTTTTAACTAGAATATATATTGGTAAAACATAAAAGGAGATGAGTTTATGATAAGAGGTATTTTTGCACCAATACCAACACCATTTAAAAATGATGAGATTGATTATGATGCAATGAAATCTAATTTGGAGAAGTGGAATATGACACCATTAGCTGGTGTTGTAGTTTTAGGGTCAAATGGAGAGTTTGCTTATTTATCTCATAAAGAAAAAGTTGAACTAGTAAAGTTTGTTAGAGAAAATCTAGATGACAATAAGATGGTAATTGCAGGTACAGGTTGCGAGTCTACTAGAGAAACAATAGAACTAAGTAATGAAGCTGCAAAAATTGGATGTGATGCTGCTTTAATTTTAACTCCTCATTATTACAAAGGAGCTATGACAGACAAAGCTTTATATAAGTATTTCATTGAAGTTGCAGACAATGTAAATATTCCTATAATGCTTTATAATATGCCAAGAAATGCAGGATTAAATATGTCTAGCGAACTGGTTATAGAGTTATCAAAGCATAAAAATATTGCTGGTATAAAAGATAGTTCTGGTAATATAGTTCAGATAGCAGAAATATGCGCTAACACTGATGAAGACTTTTCAGTTTTTGCTGGTTCAGGTTCATTTTTATATCCTGCACTTGCATTAGGAGCTGTAGGTGGTACTTTAGCAGTAGCAAACATTATGCCAGAACAATGCGTAAAGGTTTATAAAAGTGTAATGAATAAAGATTACGAAACTGCTAGAAACATACAATACAAACTATTAAAGCCAAATAAAGCTGTAACAGCACAATATGGTATCGCAGGACTTAAAGAGGCTTTAAACTTACTAGGATATAACGGTGGATGTACTAGAAAGCCAATGTTGAATGCAACAGAAGAAGTAAAAGATAAGATTAAAAAAATCTTAACAGAAGCAGAGCTAATATAATAGAAAATAAAGGAGAGTTGATTTATGAGAGAAGAGTTATTATTGATACCAGGTCCAACTCCGGTTAAGCAGGAGATTTTGGATGCACTATCAAAGGAAACAGTTAGTCACGTAGACCCAAGAATGATTAAGTCTTTTCAAAATTCTTTAGAGTACACTAAAAAACTATTCTCATGTGATGGTGAAGTATTTGTTATTTCTGGATCTGGCACATTAGCAATGGAAATTTCGTTAGTCAATACAGTAGCCCCAGGAGAAAAAATACTTATATTAAGTCATGGATATTTTGGAGATAGATTTAAACAACTAGCAGATAGTTTTAATATCAACTATGATATCATTCAAGCAGAGTGGGGTCATCATGTGGCTCTAGAAGACGTAAAAGAAGCTTTAGAAGAGAATGATTATAAAGCAGTTACAATTACTCATGTTGACACATCTACTGGTGTACAGGCTAATTTAGAAGAGTTAGTGCCAGAAATTAAAAAACACAATTCTTTAGTTATTCTGGATGGCGTTTGTGCAACAGCTGGAATCAAAGAAGATATGAGATATGATTATGGTAATGATGCAAAAATTGATGTTGTTTTAACAGGTAGTCAAAAGGCGATAGGTGTTCCACCTGGATTAGGCATTGTAGCATTCTCTGAGAAGGCATTAAAAACTAGAGACAGCTTAGGAGAAATAGCAGCATATTATGCTGACATAAAAAGATGGTTACCTATAATGCATGATCCTAGTAAATACTATGCAACTCCATCAGTTAACATGATATGGGCTTATGAAAAAGCTATGGAGATTATTTTCAATGAGGGACTTAATAGTAGATATGAAAGGCATAATAAATATGCTAAAGCAGTCAGAAATGCACTTGATGTTTATGGTATGAAAGTAGTGGCAGATAAAGAGATTGCTGCTGCAACAATGTCTTGTGTAAGATATCCTGAAGGGATTGAAGATGCAGAATTTAGAAGTAGATGTTATGATAAAGGACTAGTTTTAGCAGGTGGATTAGCAACTTTTGCAGGTAAGACCTTTAGAATTGGGCACATGGGAAATACAACTAAAGAACAATTGAGAAAAGCAATTGTTACAATTGGTGAAGTACTTAAAGAAATGGGTATAGCTGCTGATTTAATAAATGCAACCAAAGAGTTTGACAAGGTAATGTAACTAAATATCAAGAGAGGATGGAAAATCCATCCTCTCTTTTTGTTATATTGAATAGTATTCTTTTCCATTTAATATTGTTTTCTCTAGTTTAGTGTAAATTGAAAATGGATCCCCATTCCAAATTGTTAAATCAGCATCTTTGCCTTTCTCTAAACTCCCCACAAGATGTTCAATTTTCATGAACTTAGCTGGCATTATTGTATATGCTTTCAGGGTTTCTTTTCTTGAAAGACCATGTGCATGTGTTAATGCTAATTGTATATTAGCATATTGGATTGGGAAGAAAGGGTGGTCTGAAATAATTGCAAATTCTACCCCTGCTTCATTTAATACTTTTGCTGTATTAAAAGAAATACTTTGAGTCTCAATTTTAGCTCTATTCCAAAATGAAGGACCTAGGTTTACTTTAACCTTTTTTTCAGCTAATTTTTTAGCTATTCTAGAACCGTCAGTTCCATGTTCAATTTGGAGATCTAAATCAAACTCCTCACTGATTCTAATAGCTGTTAATATATCATCAGCTCTATGTGCATGTACTCTTAAAGGTACTTCCTTATTAAGCACTTTAATTAATGGTTTTAACTCAAAATCTACGTCTTCATTTCTTTCAAGTAAATCTCTAACTTTCATCAATGTTTTTCTGATGGCATAAGCGTTTCCCATTCTAGTAGAAGGGAACTTATTTAGCTCTTTGCCATAAAATCCTTTTGGATTTTCTCCCAGAGCTGCTTTCATTCCTACATACTCATTAATAATCATATCATCCAAGGAATCACCAGCAGTTTTAGAAGCACACATCATACCCCCTATATTATTTGATGATCCTGGTGTAATACAGACAGTTGTTACGCCTCCAGATAGGGCATCTTTAAAACTTGTATGTTTAATATTAATAGAATCCAATGCTCTAACAGAAGGCGTAATTGGATTTGTTGCTTCATTGCCATCAAAACTCATATTACCTTCACCTTCACCCCATATGCCTATATGAGTGTGATTATCAATTAAACCAGGTAATATGTATTTGTTCTTGCAATCTACTATTTTATAACTAATAGAAAAATCCTTCATAGGCCCAACATATTCAATTTTGCCATTACTTGTTAATATTAATCCATTTTCAATTTTATCTGAACAGATTGGTTCTATTGTAGCATTTGTATAAGCTATCATTTAGTTTTCCTCCTTTTCATAAACGATTCTTCCATCAATTATAGTCATGATGCAATGAGTTGTAAGTTCAAGAGGATCACCGTTCCAAATAGCTATGTCTGCATCTTTACCAACTTCTAAGCTTCCAACTTGTTTATCAATCCCTATAGCTTTTGCAGGGTTTATTGTTATTGCCTCCCAAGCAATCTTTTTATCCAATCCTTCTCTAATTGCTAAACCTGCAGTAAGTCGATAATGTTGTTGAGGGATAATGTTATGGTCAGTTATTAAGGTAATTCTACCACCAGCTTCACTTACAATAGCTGCTGTTTTAGGTGTGATATCTTTAGTTTCTACTTTAGCTCTTCTCCAAATTGAAGGGCCAATGTTAGCCCAGATATTGTTATCAGCCAGTTCTTTTGCAACTTTGTGGCCTTCTGTACAATGTTCAATTGTTATATCAATATCAAATTCTTTTGCAATTCGAATAGCTGTTAAAATATCATCTGCTCTATGAGCATGCACCCTAAGTGGTATTTCTTTTTTTAAGACCATAGTTAAATTTTCTTTTTCTATGTCAATCTTCTTATTATCTTTATTCATATATTCTTTTGCCTCAGTCAGTGCTTTTCTTAGCAAAAAAGCTGATCCCATTCTTGTTTTTGGTGTTTTATTCTGCATTCCATAACTTCTTTTTGGATTCTCACCAAGTGCAGCTTTCATACCAGTTGGATTTTTAATAATCATTTCATCTACAATTTTTCCTGAAGTTTTAATTGCTATCATTAATCCACCTATTACATTTCCTGACCCTGGCATGGTTTGGACAGATGTAACTCCACCAGATACTGCATCTGAAAAAGCTACATCATCTGGGTTAACAGCATCTATAATATGTAGGCCTGGATTTACTGGATTAGTCATTTCATTTATATCATTACCTTCCCAGCCTAATCCATCTTCCCATGAGCCTATATGAGAATGTTCATCAACTAATCCAGGTGTTATTATAAAATTAGTGCAATCAATAATATTAATATTATCATAATTTGAACTATCTATATTTTTTTGAATTTTGCTGATTTTGCCATCTTCTACAAGCAAATCAGTATTAGCCAAGTCGTCATTAGTAATTGTCTTTATATAAGCATTTTTTAAAAGTATCAAATTAAGTTCCTCCAATTAATATGTTTTAGTTAAGTCAGATATTATAGCTTTTGAATTAAGTTTCTCACTAGTTCCATTCTCAACTTTTTTTAGCCATGGAATAAGAGCACCTTTAGAAATATAATTATCTATAACGTAATCAAAAGCTTCTTTTTCATTTACTAGACTGCCTATGTTTTCTTCTAAATGATGATGTACTTGGCTAGCAACAAAGTCTGCTAATACATAGTTTTGCCAGTATACTGGATAACTAACATACCATCCATTGGATGCCCAACGAGGACTTATATTATATGTGCATTTTAATACATTAGACTCAATTTCTGCCATAAGTTTATCCATGTCTTGATCTAAGTTTTCATATGCTTTATATTCAAACAAACAATAAGCAGTACGTTGTCTGATGTAATGATATTTTGGACCGATAGCTCCTTTCAGAGTTTTGATTGCAACTTCTTCATCCAAGCCATAAAAATCAGTTAGCCAACTTAAATTATTTGTGATATAACCAAAAATTTCAGCAATCCCTTCAGTGAAAATTGAAGATTCTCTTCGTAAAATATAACTATCAACTTCTTTTAAAGCAGAGTGGAGGGCATGGCCTAACTCGTGGAAATGAGTTCTATAATATGTGTATCCATCATCTGGATTACATAAAATTTTTATTGTTTCTCTATCTAACCCCATAGTAAGTCCATTATAAGGAATATCATAAAAAACAGATTCTATACCGTAATCTTCTAATTGAAAATCCATATGATTAGCCCATTGATTCAAGGAATCATTTAATTTATTTTTAGGGAAATATTTCTTATCTACTCCACCTAATTGTTCTAAAATATACTGAATATCCCAAGGATCAATTTTTTCGATTCCTAATTTTTCTGCTCCATATAGTAATAAATTATTATAATATTCATCAGTTGCTTCCGTTAGCTTATTTAGTAAATTGACAACTTGATCTTTTGACATTTGATTGTTGATTTCTAATTTTAAATCAACATAACTGTCAAAACCCATTTTATTTGAAACTTCATTCCTTAATTTAAACAACTTAAGCATATCATCTTGAACTAAATTGCTTAGTTTAGCATGAGATTCCCATGCTACTTTTCTATTTTCTTTATTATCATCAGCTCGAATAATCGCTCTTATTTCTCCCAAAGATAGTTCTTTGTCATAATATTTGTATTTGTGACTCATTACTTTATATGCGACTTCTTGCTGTAAGTCTATAATCTCAGGATTAGACTCAACTTTAGAAAGCATAATTTTTTCATTCCAAACATCAATTCTTCTAGATATATTTGAATCATTGGCTTTATTTTTCCAATTAGCTATTACTTCATGAAGTTTTTCATCTAATAAAATATTAGAATTTTCTTTCTTAAGATTATTAATTTCTGGTTTTTGCTTTTTATCAATATATCTCTGATATGATAATTTTGATATTTTGTTCGAATTAGTTTCCAATCTGCTCTCAATTTCATCTAAATAAGACTTTAGCTCTGATTCTGTAGAAATAATTTTGTTCATTCTATTGATTATTCCTCCATTCAGTAACTGCTTTATCTAATCTACTCATAGCTTCTTCTAATGTTTTTCTAGTACATCCTAAGTTAAATCTTTGATAACCTTTTCCTCCAGTTCCAAAAACATGGCCAAAGTCAGTTGCTATTTTGGCTTTCTCAACCATAAACTGGGCTAACTCTTCACTACTCATATTCAACTCTCTCATGTCTAACCAAGCTAAATAAGTCCCTTCAGGCTCAATTACAGTTAGTTCGGGAATATTTTCATTTATATAGTTAACAAAATATTTTAGATTATCTTCTATATGTTTGTTTATTTCTTTAATATAATCATCGCCGTATTTATAAGCTGCTTTTAAAGCCTCTAGTGCTAAGATATTTGGTGAGTTATATCCTGCCATTTGTGTTAATGCAAAATCTTTTCTTAATCTTTCATTAGGGATAATAGTTACAGCTGCTTTTAAACCAGCAATGTTAAAAGTCTTACTAGGAGCAATTATTGTAATGCTATTATCTTCATACTTTTTATCTAATGCTGCAATAAGATTATGTTCATTATCATTTAATAAAAGATCACAATGGATATCATCTGATATAATTAAGGCATCATTTTCTATACAGATGTCTCCATATTTTGTTAACTCTTCTTTTGTCCATACTCGTCCAACTGGATTATGTGGATTACATAAAATGGCTGCTTTAATTCTAGCTGTTCTGGCACCAAAACCAGTAGTAGATTTAAATAGACTTTCCATATGGTCAAAATCCATATAATATTTATTACCTTTTCTGATTAAAGTGTTATCAATAGGATGCATTCCATTAGCTTTAATGAGACGCTGGAATGGATAGTATACAGGGTTTTGTATCATAACCTCATCTCCAATATTGACAAATGTTCTTACCGCTATATGACATGCTGATACAACACCATTTGTAAAGAGAATCCATTCTTTTTTTATATCCCAATTATAATGTCGCTTAACTTTATCTATAATAACTTCATATAGCTCATCATCTGGAGTTGTATAGCCAAAAATTGGATGCTTTAATCTATTCTCTATTGCTTCTACAACTTCATAAGGCGCTCTAAAATCAGTGTCAGCAACCCAAAGAGGTAATAAGCCTTCACCATGGAAGTTTTCATCTGCATGATCCCATTTAGCACTGTTAGTTCCATATCTATTTATATGCTCTTCAAAATTATATTTCATTTAATATTCTCCTTTGGCTAAAATAATGTATTAATTGTGTTCTTATCAGTAGTTAGCAATGAAGCTAAGTTTTCTAAAGATTGTGTATCGCCTATAACGTATAGTAAGTCACCTTCTTTGAATTTAAAGTCTCCACCTGGTGATATAATGCGTTCAGTATCTCTTTCTACAGCTACAATCGTAACATTATATTGATTTCTAAATTGTGAATCTTTAATCCTCATCCCAACTAAATCTGGAGGAACAACTACTTCAATCATTGAGAAGTCTGGTGCTAGTTCTAAAAAATCTACTATGGTAGAAGAGTTAAGGTTGTATGCAACTCTAATTGCCATATCGCGTTCTGGAAAAACAATACTTGTAGCGCCAATCATGCTAAGTATTTCAGCATGTATTGAGTGTAATGCTCTACTAATAATTCTTCTAACACCAAGTTTCTGTAATTTAAAAGTAGTTAATATATTTGGTTCTAAAGATCCTATAGCAACAATAGTTGCATCAAAACTGGGTAAATCTAATCCTTGTAACACTTGTTCATCAGTTGAATCTGCAACAAAAGAATGTGTAACATGCGGAGCTATTTGGTTAATAATACTCTCATCAACATCTATAGCTACAACTTCATGTCCCAGCTCTGTTAGTCTTGTTGCTAAAGTAGAACCAAATCTACCAATGCCAAAAATGGCAAATTGTTTAACCTTATTTTTTCCACTTTTCTTTGGACTCATAAAATCACCTATCCTTTTAACTTCAATAATATCAAAAGAACATTATTGAAGACAAATAAAATATGAAAAAGCCGGATAGTATCCGGCTAATCATTTACTTTTCTACAACTAATTCGCCTGATACTATTACATGGCTTACTTTTGCATCCACTTCAAATGGATGTTTGTCTATAATTACTAAGTCAGCTATTTTGTCTACCTCAATACTTCCATATAAATCATCTATTTCAAGGATTTTAGCAGGATTAATTGTAATTGCTCTCATTGCAGCATCTTTACTCATTCCTTCTTTAAAAGCTAAACCAGCCATTAATGGAAGTTTATCTAGAGGAACAACTGGAGAATCTGTAGTAATAGCTATGTCAATTCCAGCTTCGCTTAGTACTTTTGGAGTTTCAAAAGATTTTTCTTTTAATTCAAATTTAGTTCTATGGCCAAAGCTTGGTCCAATAATGCAAGGATAACCTTCCTTAGCTAGTTCATCAGCTATTAAATGACCTTCTGTAGTATGATCAATTGTCATTTTTAGATCAAATTCTTTTGCGATTCTAATTGCAGTAAAAATATCATCAGCTCTGTGTGCATGTGCTTTAATAGGTATTTCCTTTTTTAAAACTGGGATAAGTGCTTCTAGTTTTGCATCGTAACTAGGTAACTTAGTAGCATCTTCTGCAGCTTCTTTTTTTTCTAAATATTGTTTAGCTTTTGATAAAGTTTCTCTAAACAAAGCTGCAATTGCCATCCTTGTGCTTGGCATTTTATTTTTTCCGTTATAGACTCTCTTAGGATTTTCACCAAAAGCACATTTCATTGCAGATGGTTCTCTTATTATCATATCATCAATTCTTTTACCATTAGTTTTAATAATAGCAAATGTTCCACCTATAATATTAGCACTACCTGGTCCTACGTTAGCTGTTGTAACTCCGGCCTCTAATGCTTCCTTAAAAGTTATATCCATTGGATTTATTCCATCTATTCCTCTCATGTGAGGAGTTATTGGCTCTGTTGCTTCGTTTGTATCACTACCTTCAAACCTAATAGCTGATTCGCTTAAACCAAGATGAGAATGAGCTTCAATAAATCCTGGATATACTGATTTACCATTAGCATCAATTTTTTTACATTCAAAATTATCTAGATTAATATCTGTCATTGGACCAATCTCTTTAATTTTATCTTCTTTTACTAAAATATACCCATCATTTACAATTCCATTTGTTACTGTATCTATATTTGCATTATATATTAATAACATTACAATACCTCCTATTTATTTTTGTACTCAATTTTTCCATCAATTATAGTCATTTCTACTTCAGTTTCAACAGAGAAAGGGTTTCCGTTCCAGATTACTATATCAGCATCTTTGCCAACTTCTAAACTTCCAACTCTATCGCTAATGCCTATTATTTCAGCAGGATTAATAGTAACTGCTTTCAAAGCCTCTTTTTCATCCATACCATGTTTTATTGCAAGACCTGCCATCAATGGAAGACTATGAAGAGGTGTAACTTGTGCATCTGTAATTATTGCTACTTTAACACCAGCTTTAGATAGAATACCTGGAGTTTTAAAAGTAAGATTTTTTAGTTCAAATTTTGATCTGTGTCCAAAACTAGGACCTACATTACAACTTACATTAGCTTTTTTTAATTCTTCTACTATCAGGTGTCCTTCTGTAACATGTTCTAGAGTTATATCAAGATCAAATTCTTTTGCAATTCTTAAAGCTGTAAAAATATCATCAGCTCTATGAGCATGTGCTTTTAAGGGGATCTCTTTTTTAAGAACAGGAATTAAAGCATGAAGTTTTGCATCAAATTGAGGTTCTTTTGATTTATCTCCATTAGCTTGCTCAATCTTTTCCATATAAACTTTAGCTTTTGATAAAGTTTCTCTAAAAAGAGCAGATATAGCCATTCTAGTAGTAGGCATTTTGTTTTGGTTATTGTAACAATTCTTTGGATTCTCACCAAATGCACATTTCATTGCAACAGGATTTTTTATTATTAGATTTTCTACACGTTTAACATTTGCAGTTTTTATAGCTATAAAAGTACCACCTAAAATGTTTGCACTGCCTGGCCCTGTAGCTGTTGAAGTAACACCAGCATTTCTTGCTTCTTCAAAAGTTATGTCCATAGGATTAATTGCATCAATAGCTCTCATATGAGGAGTTATTGGATCTTTAGCTTCATTTCCATCAGCACCTTCAAAACCAATTGAACTTTCCCATAGTCCTAAGTGAGAATGAGAATCTATAAAACCGGGCGTTACTATTTTACCTTCAGCATCAATGATTTCCATCTCTTTAGTTGGTTCAATATTTTTACTAACTTCTTTAATTTTCTTACCTTCTATTAATACTGAACCATTCTGAATCACTTCTCCAGTGATTGTATGAATAATACCATTTTTTATTAAAAGCATTAAACATCCTCCTTTTTTATTAATAATCTATTATATATTCAATTAATAATCAAAATATCCTGCAAAAAATAACGATTAAATGAAATATGAGGTTAAATATGATATTATTATTTCAAAGTGAAAGCAAAAGGGGAGAAGTAATATGGGAGCGGATCTACATATTCATTCAACAGAATCCGATGGTGAGCTAACACCTACACAAATTGTTAATCAAGCTCATAAGATAAGACTAGATGCAATAGCTATAACAGATCATGATTGTGTAGAAGGTGTTACAGAGGCTATTTTAGCTGCAAAAAATAAAGATATAGCTATCATTCCCGGGATAGAGTTCTCTACTTTATATAATAAGCAGGAGGTTCATATTTTAGGCTATTTTATTGATATTTCAAATAGGAGTTTAAGAGAAGAGACGGCATATATTGCAGAAGAAAGAAAGACTAGAGCAAAAAAAATAATTACTAAATTAAAAAATCTTGGAATTAATTTATCATATAAGCGTGTCCAGGAGATTGCCGGAGGTAAAGTAATTGGAAGGCCACACATTGCTTTAGCTATGATAGAGAAGGGCTATATTAGTTCGGTCCAACAAGCGTTTACATCGCAATATTTTGACAATACGGGAAGAGCTTATGTAGCTAGATATAAGATGTCGCCTAAAAGGGCTATAAAACTGATTCATGATGCAAATGGAGTAGCAGTTGTTGCACATCCTGGTCTATGTTATAGAGGATTTGGATTAAAGGAAGAAGATATTAAAAGCTTAGTTCATGATGGGCTTGAAGGTATAGAAGTATATCATAGTGCTCACAGTAATGAACAAAAGATTGATTATTTGCAAATAGCTGATAATTATAATTTATTAGTTACAGGAGGTAGTGATTTCCACGGTCGATCTCATAAAGAGGGTGCTAGAATAGGTTCTGTTATCCTTAATGATCAGTATGTTAAAAAAATAAAAGATTTTATACTCGAAAAATCATTAAGTTAGACAATCAGGAAGGAGAAGTCAATGAAAGTAAACCCAGTTATAAATAACAAACAGTTAAAAGAATATGCAAGAATTTCTGTCTTAGCATATCCAGGATTTAATACTACTGAGGAAAAGCTGTTTGAAAGGTTACAGAGTGTTAATAAAGAAGACCCTAACTCAATCTTTTATATTTGCCAAAGAGATGAAAATGTTTTGGGTGGAATGCGCGTTATTGATTATGATATGAATTATAATGGAAAATTTATAAAAATATCAGGTATAGGTATGGTTGCAGTTGACTTGATTAATAAGAAACAGGGTGTAGCTAAAACGCTTTTGGATGAGTACTTAGATATAAGTGAAAGAAATGGGCAATTTATAGCTATGCTTTATCCGTTTAGACCAGATTTTTATTATAAGATGGGCTTTGGATATGGACAAAAATACTTTAATTACAGTTTTTTGCCAGAATCACTTCCTAAATCAAATGAGATTGGTTCAGTTAAGTATTTAAATGGTGATGATTTACCATTATTGGCGGACTGTTATTTAAGGTATTGTCAATCAAGACATGGTTTTTGCAAAAGAAGTTGTTTTGAACTAAAAGAGTTTCGTAAAAAATTCGATAAAGAAGGTACTGTAGTTGGATTTAAAAAGAATGGTCGTGTAGATGGCTATATATATTTTGTATCAAAAAAATGTGATGAAGATAACTTCTTAAGGCATAAACTAATAATAAAAGAATGGATTTATAATTCTCCAGAAGCTTTTAATGCATTAGCTGGTTTTATACACATACAAAAGGATCAATATGATTTTGTAGAGTTTGATTCACAACACAAAGATTTCTATTACTCTTTAAAAGATATTAGAAAGTCAGAGTTAAAAATATCTCCTAATATTGCTCATAAATTCGCTGATAGTGGTATAGGTTTGATGTATCGGATTGTTAATGTTGATAAATTCATTACAAAAATATTATCTAATTATGACATCAATTGTCCTGATATGGAGATAGCTTTAGCTATTGAAGATTCTTTTAGACCAATTAATCAAAAAATATTTAGAATTAGTATTTCGAATGAACATATAAAATTAGTTAGTACACAGGAAAACCCAATTCAGATTAACATGAAAATTTCAGAATTTAGTAGTCTTATGATGGGAACTACTGAGTTAGACACTTTATATAGATTAGGTAAGGTAAAATGTAATAGAAAAGATATATCTAAACTGGAATGTTTTTTTAATTTTTCAAAATATCCAGAATGTATTACTAAGTTTTAAAAAAAT
>CAZCFQ010000022.1:0-23270 GCA_964497955.1 uncultured Clostridiaceae bacterium | reverse complement strand
AATGCCGTAAGGCTGGTATTCTAAAAGAAGTGCGCAGACGGGAGCATTATGAAAAGCCAAGCGTCAAGCGTAAAAAGAAAGCTGAAGCGGCTCGTAGAAAAAAACGTAAAAGCGATGATTAATAGCAATAAAACATTAGGGCATAAGCTCTAATGTTTTTTTGTCTTATTTTATTATAATAACAGTAATAATTGTTAATCACCCATAAAAGATATATAATGAGATATACATAACACTATGGCTAAAAGATACTTCAAGGAGGTAAAAAGTTTTTGAGTGAAGGAATACAAGAAAAAAAACTTTTAATAAGATCAATAGATGAGACAAGAGCTCTATTTGGAGAAAGAGATACATTTCTGAAGCAAATTTCAGAAGCATTAAATGTACAAATAACTACTAGAGATAATGAGATTGTTATAAGTGGGCAAGAAGATAACGTTAATAAAGCAGACAAAGTTTTTCGAGAGCTTCTATCTGTATTAAGAAAAGGTCGAACTATAGAAGAAAGAGATGTTGATTATGCAGTTAGAATAGTCAGTAATGATGAAGATTTAGATCTTCTAAATTTGTCTGATGATGAAATTGTATATACTAATAGAGGTAAATTAGTGAGACCAAAAACAAAAGGTCAAAAAATATATGTAGATTCGGTCAGAAATAATACATTAGTTTTTGGAGTTGGACCTGCAGGGACAGGAAAGACTTATCTTGCAATTGCATTAGCTGTAGCTGCTTTAAGAGCTAAAAAGGTAGATAGAATAATTTTAACTAGACCAGCAGTAGAAGCAGGAGAAAGATTGGGATTTTTACCTGGAGATTTGCAAGCAAAAATTGATCCATATCTTAGACCACTATATGATGCTTTGTTTGATATAATGGGAAATGATCAATTTGCAAAATATATGGAAAAAGGTATTATTGAAGTTGCTCCTCTTGCTTACATGAGAGGTAGAACTTTAGATAATAGTTTCGTTATTTTAGATGAAGCACAAAACTCAACTAAAGAGCAAATGAAAATGTTTTTAACTAGACTTGGTTTTGGCTCTAAGGCAATTGTTACTGGAGATATAACTCAAATTGATTTACCAAGAAATAATAAGTCTGGATTAATACAAGCTATAAGTGTATTGAAAAACATAGATGACATAGGTATTGTAATGTTAACAGCTAAGGATGTAGTAAGGCATAAGTTAGTACAGAAAATTATCAGAGCTTATGAAAAGAGTGAAAAAGCACGAAAGAAATAGGTGCCTTTAATGATTGAGTTTTTTAGATCAATATACAGAATTTATAATAAATATTTCTTAAGAAAGCCCTCAGTTAAGAAGGGTTTAATACTGGTTTCCTCTTTTTTAATAATTTGGATAGTTGGTATTATCTCTATTATACCAAATAATATTAATGTTAATGAAGGTGATTATAGTGAAGTTACTATTAATTCTCCTTTTGAAATTGAAAATGAAATTGCTACAAATGAGAATAAACAAGTGGCTGTTGAAAGTGTACCAGATGCTTATGTTAGAGATATGACGCATGAAGAAGATGTGTATGAAAATTTAAGAGTTTTATTAAGTCAAATAGTAAGTCAAGATGGGGTATCTTTAGACGAACTTAGAGATAATATAGCAAAAATAGGTGATGGAGCCTTATCACAAAAAATTATAAATCTGTCAAATAATACAATTAGATATATACAACAGTTAGAAGATAATGAGTACGAGCAGCTGTCAAAAGATAGCATGAGTATTCTAAACACTGTATATGATGACGGTATAGGTACTCTAGAGAGAGGGCACCAATTAATTGACTCAGAAGTTAATAATTATGATTTTAGTGATGCAAAAAATAAAGTAGTTAAGGAAGTACTATATACAGTTTTCAGTCCAAGCTACCGTTATAGTGAAGAATTGACTTCTGAATTAAGAGATGAAGCCAGAGAGAATGTAGAACCAGTAATTCTAAGAAAAGGTGATGTAATTGTTTATGAAGGACAATTAATAACTGAAGAAACTATAGCAATGTTAAAAGTTGCTGGTTTTATCAATGGGCCAAGAAGACAACAAATGATTTTGGGATTGGGTTTATTTTTACTTATAATTGTCTCTTTAGCATTTTTAACAATAGTTACTTTTAGTAAAGAAATATTTACTGAGGTGAGTAACTTAGCGCTTTTCTTCTTAGTACTTGTATTAGGCTATATTGCTTCAAGTTTATTAGTTAACATATCGCCTTATCTTATAGTAGGAATAGCAACAGCAGTAATTTTAGCAGTTTTACTAGATTGGAAAGCAGCTTTAATTATGCTTTTAACACATAACTTATTAGTTATACCTATGCTTGTAGATAATTACCTTATATTGACATCAATTACAATCGGAGGGTTGGTAGCAATCGCTATTAGTGACCAAATGAATCAAAGATCAGATATGGTTAGAATAGCAGTTGGAAGTGCTGCAATGCAGACTCTTTTTATGTTTAGTATGTATTTATATAATGGGAATCTTGCTGGACCCGGTAGTTTATTTACTCAATTATCAATTTCAGCAGTTTCTGCAACAATTTTTGTAATTATAGCTATTGGGTCTTTGCCTTTCTTTGAGAATATATTTGGGATAATATCTTCCATAAGATTATTAGAGCTATCTAATCCTAATAGAAAACTATTAAGACAAATGCAAAAAGAAGCTCCTGGCACATATAACCACAGTATTATTGTAGCTAATTTAGCAGAAGTAGCAGCTGATGCTATTGGAGCAAATGCTTTGCTTGCTAGAGTAGGTGCATACTACCATGATATTGGCAAGTTAAAAAGGTCGCAGTTTTTTGTTGAAAATCAACTTACTGAAGAAAATCCTCATGAGAAATATGAGCCTTCACTTAGTGCTTTGATAATAGCATCGCATGTAAAAGATGGGGTCGAAATAGCAAAAGAACATAAATTGCCAAAACCTATTATAGATATTATTGAACAGCATCATAGTCAAAGCACGGTAAATTATTTTTATCACAAAGCTTTAAATGAAGAAAAGCTAGATAAGACTATAAAAAGACAAGAGTTTCAATATGATGGTCCAAAGCCACAAACAAAAGAAGCTGCAATAGTAATGCTAGCAGACACTGTTGAAGCAGCTGTTAGATCACTTCAAAGAAGGACTCCTAAAAAGGTCGAAGATCTTGTCAAAAAGCTAATAAAAGATAAGTTAGAAGATGGTGAGTTAGATAACTGCGATTTGACTTTTAAAGATGTTGATGTTTTGATTAAAACTTTCACACAATCGCTTTCAGGAGTTTACCATCAAAGAATAGCATATCCAGAAAAAAGTATTGCTGATCTAGAGAGGAGTAGAAAACTTGATAGACATTCAAATAAGTAATCTTGATGAGAACAATTTATTAAATATTGAGAAAGTAGAAAAACTAGAGAAGTTTTCTCAAAAAATATGTAAAGAGCTTGAAATAAAAGATAAAATAATCAGTATAGTAATTGCAGATAGTAAAATTGTTACTAAATTAAACAAAGATTTTAGAGGCATAGATGCAACTACAGATGTGTTGTCTTTTCCACTAAATAAGCTAGATTCAGAAGATAATGTATTAGGAGAAATAATTATAGATTTAGAAAGAGCAAGCACCCAAGCAACAGAGTATGGAAATAGTCTAATTAGAGAGTTATCATTCTTAATACTACATGGGATACTTCACCTAATTGGTTATAATCATGATAAAAAACATAACGGGGAAATGAGAGAAGTTGAGAAATCTTTAAGCAGTTATTTACTAAAATAGTTTCTATTTAAGGAGTTAAGTAAGATGTTAGGATTGAATAGATCTTTTAAGAATGCTCTTAGAGGCATTTGCATAGCATTGAAAGAAGAGAGAAATTTAAAAATTCATTTGTTAATAACTTTTTTAGTCTTAATATTAGCTTATTATTTTAATATAGAGAAACTAGATTTTATAATTATATTAACAATGATAGTAATAGTTATATCATTAGAGTTAATGAATACTGCTATAGAAAGAACAATGGATTTAATAAGTCCCAGCAGTAATGAACAAGTTGGAAAGATTAAGGATATTGCAGCAGGAAGTGTATTAATTACAGCTTTAGTAGCTGCTGTAGTAGGATTTATAATATTCATACCATATATATATGAGAGTTTAAGTAGGTGGGTAAAATGAAATTATCAAAAGCGGTAGTTGCTCTAATCATTATAGTGATTATATTTAACTCAGTTGTGTTATTAAGATCCTTTGATTTAATAAGTCTGCCAGGAGAGATTTCTAATTTGGAAATGGCAAGGGCTGGTACCGATGCTATGCTATCTTATTTAAGGAATTATGCTGAAGTGCTTAATGTGAGTGATTCAACTGTTGTTAAAGAAAATATAGGATTGCTTCAATATAAAATAGATACAGCTAAAACTGAAGAAGAACTTGCACAAATTATTATTAGTGAAAGCAGGTCTGTACAAGAATCTATAATGAGGGAGCATGAAAATTACAGGAATCAACTGGTTTTAAATATAATTAGTGCTGATCCAAATTTAGCTAATGCAGATAGTTCGGAAAATATAGTTGTGTGGGGAGATTCAGAACAAGGTATACAGGTAAATGATAGCGGAGGAATTTTAACTCAGGAGACAATTGAGAAAATAATAAACTCAGAAAAATTACCAAAAATTTTTAGCGAAATAGCTGTTAATATAGTTGATGGATCACCAAAAATTATTAGTTCAAGGCGTTTGTATGATAGATTAGATGCCCTAGAAAAAGAAGTAGTTAATCTCCAACAGCAATTAATTGATGTTGAAACACAAGCTGGATTAAGACAACTAGCAGGTGAAGGAATTAAAATAAAAATATATGACGCTGAGGGTGGATATTTGGAAAATGAGATAGTTCATGATGTAGATGTAAGGGATATATTAAATGAATTATTTGCTTCAGGGGCTTTGGGTGCAAGTGTTGGAAATCAGAGAATAATTACAACATCTTCAATTAGATGTATAGGACCTGTTATTTTAGTAAATTATGAGCCAATAGCGGTGGATCCAGTTATTATTGATGTTGTGGGTGATGCAGAGAAGTTAGCCAGTGGTTTAGAAGTTATTAAGAATACATTAGAATCTGTTAAAGGGATATCAATTGAAATTGAATTCCAAGAGAACATCATTTTACCTGCCTATAGTAGGAAAAATGCTTAAGGAGAGAGTATATTGGACAAAGAACTTATAGAAAGGGCAAAAAATGCAATTGAAAAAGCATATAGCCCTTATTCTAATTATAGTGTAGGTGCTGCGGTAAGAACTGAAAATGGAGAAATATTTGATGGTTGCAATATTGAAAATTCTTCATATAGCCTTACTGTTTGTGCAGAGAGAGTTGCATTGTTTAAAGCGATTAGTGAAGGAAACGATAAAATTGAGGAAATTAGCATAGTAATTGATGATGATAAATTACCATCACCATGTGGAGCATGTAGACAAGTAATATCAGAATTAGCACCTAATGCTAAAATTTCATTGGCAACCAAAGATGGATTATATAAAGAGTATAAAATAGAAGAATTGTTACCCAATGCCTTTACATTAAATCACGGGGATAAAAAAGATGAGTAATAAATCAGGATTTGTAAGTGTAATAGGTAGACCTAATGTTGGGAAATCTACCTTATTAAACAGAATAATGGGATACAAAATCCTTATTGAGTCAAGTAAACCTCAAGCTACACGTAATAGTATACAATGTGTATATAACGAGAAAAGAGGACAAATTGTTTTTGTAGATACACCTGGAATTCACAAGCCACACCATAAACTTGGAGAGTCTTTAGTTGCAAGTGCAAGGAAAGCTCTTAGAGATGTAGATTTAATTCTATTTATGGTAGAACCTGATTTTAATCTAGGCCCTGGTGATAAATATATTGCTGAGATTTTAAAAGATATTGAAATCCCAATTGTTTTAGTTCTAAATAAGATTGATAATACAAGTAAAGACAATATTTTAATTGTATTAAATAGGTGGGTAGAACATTACAAATTTAATGAATACATCCCTATTTCCGCAAAAGATGGAGAGAATATTGATAGATTAATAGATATTATATTCTCTTATTTAGAGGAGGGTCCTCAGTATTATCCTGATGATATGATAACAGATAGACCTGAAGAATTTGTAGTTACAGAAATGATTCGCGAAAAAATATTTAACAATACCAAGGAAGAAATTCCATATTCTGTAGCTGTAAATTTAAGGATATATGAACAAAGAGATGATTTAATGTATATAGCCGCTGATATTATTGTTGAAAGAGATAGCCAAAAAGGGATTATAATAGGTAAAAGAGGATCTATGCTGAAGAAAATAGGGTCTGAAGCTAGAAAAGATATAGAAGATCTTCTTGCTACAAAGGTATATTTAGATTTACATGTAAGATTTAAAAAGGATTGGAGAAATAAGGACAGTCTCTTAAAAGAGCTAGGTTATAAGGAGGAATACTAATGGAATTGTCAAAATATATTGACCACACTTATCTAAAACCAGTTGGTACATCTAAAGAGATAGAAAAATTATGCCAAGAAGCTTTAAAACATAATTTTGCAGCAGTTTGCGTTAACCCTACATGGATCGACTTTTGTAAAGACAAATTAGCAAAATCTGAAGTAAAGGTTGCAACTGTTATAGGTTTTCCTTTAGGAGCAATGACTACAAGCTCAAAAGTATTTGAAGCTAAAGATGCAATCAAACGTGGTGCAGATGAAATTGATATGGTAATAAATATTGGTAAATTGTTGGATGGCGACTACGAGTATGTAGAAAAAGATATTAAAGAAGTTGCTCATGCGTGTAAAGATGCCTTGCTCAAAGTTATCATTGAAACAGCATATTTAAGTAAAGAAAATGTGGTTAAAGCATGTCAGTTAGCTGTTAAAGCGGGTGCTGATTATGTAAAAACATCTACTGGATTTGCTTCAGAAGGGGCTACTATTGAAAATGTTAAGCTAATGAGAGAGACAGTTGGGAAAGATATTGGTATAAAAGCAGCTGGTGGAGTTAGATCATATGAAGATGCAATTAACATGATTGAAGCTGGAGCTACAAGGATAGGTGCAAGCTCAGGTGTTAAAATTGTAAGTGGAGCTAATGAGTAATTATCAGGCTATAACTTTGAAAGTTAAGGATTACAAAGATTATGACAAATTACTTACTTGTTTAGTTCAAGATTTAGGAAAAATTAATGTTATTTTAGAAAACCATAAAAGTAATATTGATTATTCTTTGGTTGAGCCTATGTGCTTGGTTGATTTAGCAATTGCCAAAATACCTAACACTGATTGTTTATATTATTTATCTCAAGGAAAGCAAATAAGAGGATACAAGAATATTAGAAATTCTCAACTAAAAGTAGCTTACACAATTTATTTTTTTAATCTAGTTAGTAATCTAATAGATTACTGTGAAACTGAAAGTGGTACTTTTGAATTACTAAAGGGTTATCTTAATTTAGTATCATTAGTAAATGATAAAGATTTGAAACTTTATAATTCTTATATGAGTTTGAAGTTAATCAAAATTTTAGGGTTAGGAGAACAGCCAAAATGGTGCTTTAATTGTGAAAAAGAAATTTCTGAGTATATATATTTAGACAATAAAGGCTTGGCTTATTGTGGAGAATGTATAAATAATATTAAAAATGTCAAAATATCAAAAATTAAGTGGAATTTATTAATAAATACAAAAATAACAGATTTGACAGAGATTAAGCTAAATGATGATGAAATAAAAGCTATTGAGTTATATATTATAGGCTTGATCGGTAAAGAAGTACAAGGATATAAGTATTTAAATTTAATTAGAAATTGAGGAGGAAGATTCATGACAAATGAGTTACTAGGCAAAATTGACTTGGTAAGAGAACGAACTGGATGTAGTTACGAAAAAGCAAAAGAGTTGCTTAATAATAATGATAATGATGTAGTTGAAGCAATTATTGAGTTTGAAAAAGAGGATGAAGTTAAAGAAGAATATGAAGTTAAAAGTAAAAATTTAGTTGATAAAGTTAAGGAAATAGTAAAAAAAGGAAATGTCAAGAGAATACTTATTAAAGAAGATGATAAGATTATTCTAGATATTCCTGTAAATGCTGGTGTAGTGGCAATAGTTTTAGCACCTTATTTAACGATTTTGGGTGGAGTTGTAGCACTTGCTAATGATTATAAAATTGAGGTAATTAAGTAATTAGTTTTAGATGAGGTGAGCACAATAGAATTAAGTGATAGACAAAAAGAAATTGTAAAAATTGTAAAAAAGAATGGGCCTATTAGAGGTCAAGATATTGCAAGCAAACTTGATTTAACTCGTGCTGCCCTTCGTGCGGATTTGGCAATTTTAACTATGCTAGGTTATTTAGGAGCTAGACCTAGAGTTGGATATTTCTATTCTGGGAAAAGCATAATATCTTTATTGGTAGAGAACATAAGAAAAATAAAAGTTGGTGATGTTCAGTCTGTTCCAGTTGTAATGAATGAAAAGCAAACAATTTATGATGCCATTGCAACACTATTTCTAGAGGATGTAGGAACGCTTTTTATTATCAATGACAAGGGGTTTCTAGAAGGAGTAGTATCTAGAAAGGATCTGTTAAAAAGTTTGTTAGGGAATAATAGTGCTCAAAATATGCCTGTGAGTATTGTAATGACTAGAATGCCAAATATACATTATATAACTGAGAATGAAGATGTTATGGAAGCAGCTGAGATGATAAATGAATACCAAATAGATAGCTTACCAGTAGTTGAAGTAGTAGATAATGAAGGGTTGAATTTGAAAGTTGTTGGAAGAATTTCAAAGACAAATATAACAAGAATTTTTGTTGAACTAGGTGAAGAATAAGGAGAGTAATTAAATGTCTGATTCATTGGTTGTCTATGTTTTGTCTGACTCCATAGGAGAGACAGCAGAAAGAGTTTTAAGAGCCGCTTCAAGTCAGTTTGAAGAGCATAATATCATTTTAAAAAAGTTTTCATATGTAACTAGTACAAGTATTTTGCAACAAGTCTTAGAAGAAGCTACTGATGAAGCAGATATAGTTGCTTATACTTTTGTAATAAAGGAGCTAAACAATTACATTAAAGAAGTTCAAAGTGAATTCAACTTTGCTACTATTGACTTAATGTCTAATATTATTAATACTATTATTTCAGTAAAAAATTGGGAGCCAAAAGGTGAAGCTGGTTTAATACATACTTTAGATGAAGAATATTTCAAACAGGTAGAAGCAATTGAGTTTGCAGTCAAATATGATGATGGAAAAGATCCGAGAGGTTTGTTAAAAGCTGATATTGTCTTAATAGGAGTTTCTAGAACATCTAAAACACCACTAAGTATGTATTTAGCACACAGAGGATTTAAAGTTGCTAATGTTCCATTGATGCCTGAGGTAGCTCCTCCTAAAGAGTTGTTTTCAACAGAAAGCGGAAAGGTAATTGGACTAATAATTAGCCCAGAGCTTTTAGTAGAAATAAGAAATGAACGTCTGAAATCATTAGGGTTGTCTAAAGGTGCAACTTATGCAGCTAGAGGTAGAATTGAACAAGAGTTAAGATATGCATTAGAAGTTATGGAAGATTTAGATTGCAGCATTATCGATGTAACTCATAAAGCTGTTGAAGAAACAGCTAATTTAATAATTGAAATGGTAAAAAATGGCCATTAAACAAGAGTGCATAGCATTCTTGTTTTTTGTTTTGTATAGATGTTTGGTTAAACAAATGTGAAAATTTTATCAAAAAGCTCAAGTTAAAGAAGGAAAACCCTAATTGATATTGAAGAAATATATATGGTACTGTGTTGTAATTAGTAGATTAGGAGAATATTAATTAATGAATAACAACAATAATATTGAAGACATAAAAGCAAGGGTAAATCCTTATGAAATTGTTTCCAAGTATGTTACCTTGGAAAAGTCTGGAGAAAAATATAAAGGTCTTTGCCCTTTTCATCAAGAGAACACTCCTTCATTTTACTTGGATCCAAACAACGGCTTATATTATTGTTTTGGATGCCAAGCTGGTGGTGATATTATAAAATTTCTTATGGAAATAGAAGGTTGGTCATTTCTTGAAACAATGAGATATTTGGGAAATGAAGTTGGCATTTCATTCAATCAAACTAATAAAACAAATTATACTGAAAAAGAAAAACTTTATAGTATAAATGATAAAGTTAAGAATTATTATAAAAGAAATCTATATTCAAAAAAAGGTGAAGATGGTCTTGCGTACTTGTATTCAAGAGGACTCACCGACAAAATAATAAGACGTGCTGAGCTAGGCTATGCGCTGGTTGGCTGGAATAACTTGTTGGAGTATACAAATAACAAAAACATTAATATAGATTCATTTTTAAAATTGGGATTAATTAAACATAGTTCTAATTCAAATTATAGGCAGAAATATTATGACCAGTTTAGAAATAGAATAATATTTCCAATAAAAGATGTATTAGGTCGTGTAATTGGATTTGGAGGCAGAACTATTGGAGATGATGAACCCAAATATTTAAACTCAGCAGAAAGCATGATTTACCATAAAAGCTATTCTTTATATGGTATATATCAAGCAAGGAAGAATATTAAAGAAGAAGATTATGTAATATTAGCAGAAGGATACTTAGATGTGTTAGCTTTATGGCAAGAAGGTTTTTTGAATACAATAGCTTCATTAGGAACTGCTTTTACTAAAGATCAAGCTAGTACTATAAAACGTTACACATCTAATATGATTGTTTGTTATGATGGTGATTCTGCAGGACAAAATGCCACTCAAAAAGCTATAGACGTAATGAAAGAATATGATTTTAATTTGAAAGTAGCTATGATACCTGAAGGATTAGATCCTGATGATTATATTAAAAAATATGATAAAAATAAATTCCAGGTAGAGGTTTTAGAAAAAGCTATTTCAGCTACAGACTTTACAGTTAAACGTATAGCAGAGAATTACAATTTAAATAATAGAGAGGATAAGATAAGATTTTCTTCAGAATTAGTAAAATTTTTAGCTAATTTAGAAAATCGCCTAGAACAAGCAGGATATTTGGCTACTTATGCCGAAGAATATAAATTAGATAGAAGTGCTTTAGAGTATGAACTGAGTAAGCTTGCATGGAAAAATAATAAGAGGCAAGTAAAAAAGGAGCAAAAAACCTCAGAAATTAGAGAAATAATTTTGACACAAGAGAAAAAACTGTTAAAATTAATAATTGGCTCTAAAAAATTAGTTCCTTGTGAAATATTTATCTTACCAAAGCACCAAAGATTATGTGAGTTAATTACTTTAGAAAACTGGTCTGATGTTGATGAGTTAATAGCTTTAGCAAGAGATGATAATCTAGAGAGTATGGTTGCTAATATAGTTTTTCATGATTCAATTGAAGAAAATGAAACTGGTTTGATTAGACAACTCACAATGGTAAGCATAGAGCGAAAAATTAATATATTGAGAAAAAAGATTTCAGAAGCAGTGAAAGTAGGAGACGATCCTACAAGTTTATTGCTACAATTCAAAGACTTGGAGCAAAAGCGTGCTCAGCTTCATACTAATAAAGATTTTAGCTGATAGAGGGGAGAGGCTTATATGACTGAAGAAAAAGAAAATAAGAAAAAAGAGAAAGATAAATCAAAAGATTTGTCTTGGAAGGAAGTAGTAGAAGAATTACTTCAAAAAGGCCAAGATAAAGGCAGCTTAACATATGAAGAAATCACAGAAGCATTACAAGAAATTGATCTTAGTGTAGATCAAATAGAAATGCTTTATGATACATTTGCTGAGATGAACATTGATCTATTAGATGATGAAGATAGTGATATTGATGATAAAGATAATGATAAAGATGACAAAAAAGAAGATTATTTATCTAAAATAAAAACTAGTGATCCGGTTAGAATGTATTTGAAAGAAATTGGTAGAGTATCATTGTTAACTGCTGAAGAAGAGGTTATTTTAGCTAAAAGAATGGAAGCTGGAGACCCAGCTGCTAGAAGGAAGTTAGTGGAGGCTAATTTAAGGCTTGTTGTGAGTATTGCTAAGCGCTATGTTGGAAGAGGCATGTTGTTTTTGGACTTAATTCAGGAAGGCAATTTAGGCTTAATGAAAGCTGTTGAGAAATTTGATTATACAAAAGGATATAAGTTCAGTACTTATGCAACGTGGTGGATAAGACAAGCTATAACAAGAGCTATAGCAGATCAAGCTAGGACTATTAGAGTTCCTGTTCATATGGTAGAAACAATTAATAAATTGATTAGAATTTCAAGGCAATTATTACAAGAATTAGGCAGAGATCCTACACCTGAAGAAATTGGTGAGAAAATGGGTATCTCTGAAGAAAAAGTTAATCAAATTCTAAAAATAGCACAAGAACCTGTATCACTCGAAATACCAATAGGTGAAGAGGAAGATTCTCATTTAGGTGATTTTATTCCAGATGATGACGCTATTGCTCCAGATGATGCAGCTGCTTATGAATTATTGAAAGATCAACTAGAAGATGTTTTACACACGTTAACAGATAGAGAACAAAGAGTTTTAAAACTTAGATTTGGATTAGAAGATGGAAGAAGCAGAACACTTGAAGAGGTTGGTAAGCAGTTTGGGGTTACAAGAGAAAGAATTAGACAAATAGAAGCAAAAGCACTTAGAAAGTTAAGACACCCAAGCAGAAGTAAGCAACTTAAAGATTTTTTAGAGTAATTTCATTGACAAAGCACAAGCTTTAAGATAGTATTCATTAGAAAAGTAAATTATAGTATCCTTTTAATTCAATCCAGAGAGATTGATAAGGGATAATAGAGTGATGTTTATTTAGTAATCACACTACCCCTGTCATGTTTTCTGGCAGGGGTTTTTTATTTCAAGGGGGAAATTAAATGAAAAAAGCACGATTAGTTTTGGAAGATGGCTCAATATTTTATGGAGATAGCTTTGGCTATAGAGGACAAACTTTTGGTGAAGTTGTTTTTGCTACTGGTATGACAGGATACCAAGAGATGATAACAGATCCATCTTTTAGAGGACAGATTGTAACCCTTACATATCCGTTAGTTGGAAATTATGGAAGCATATTAAATGATGTAGAATCTTCATCTCCACATATTAAAGGTTTAGTTGTTAAAGAAATATGTCACCAATATAGCAATTTCAGAGCTGACTACAGTTTAGCTGAATACTTACAAAAAAACGAAATAGTTGCTATTTCTGGTATAGATACGAGAGAGTTAACTATCAAAATAAGAACTAAAGGTTCAATGAAGGGCCTAATAGCAGTTAATAATTTGCCAGATGAAAAGCTTTTAGAGATGATAAAAAACTACAATTACTCTACTACAGATCTAGTAAAAGAAGTTACTACAAACTCTATTTATAAACAAGGTGTAGGTGATACAAAAGTAGGAGTAGTAGATTGTGGATCAAAAAGAAATATTATTAGAAGTTTAGTCAAAAGAGAATGTGAAGTAGTGGTAATGCCAGCCCATATTACATATCATGAAGTATTAAAACAAGATCTAGATGCAGTGATTTTTTCAAACGGTCCAGGTGATCCAATTGATATTCCTCAAGTCGTTCAGTTAGCAAAAGAATTAATTGGAAAGATCCCGGTTTTTGGTATTTGTTTAGGTCATCAAGTTATAGCATTAGCTTATGGAGCAAAAACTTATAAAATGAAGTTTGGACACAGAGGTGGTAATCATCCTGTTAAAGATTTAAGAAATAATAAGATTTGTGTAACAGCACAAAATCATGGGTATGCTGTTGACAAAAATTCACTTCTTAACACTGAGTTGGAAATAACCCACTTAAATTTAACTGATGGTACTGTAGAAGGTATGAGACATGGAAAAGACAATGTTCTCTCAGTACAATATCATCCTGAAGCTTCACCCGGACCACATGATTCACAGTATATTTTTGACGATTTTATGGAAATCATTAAAGAGAGAGGTTAAAAAATGCCAAAAAGACAAGATATTAAGAAAATTATGGTTATAGGTTCAGGACCTATAATAATTGGTCAAGCTGCTGAGTTTGACTATGCTGGAAGCCAGGCATGTAGAGCTCTTAAAGAAGAAGGTTTAGAAGTTGTTTTGGTAAATAGCAATCCAGCAACAATAATGACAGATAAAGATATGGCGGATAGAACTTATATAGAACCTATTACGGTTAATACAATTGAAAAAATAATTAATAAAGAGAAGCCTGATGGTCTTTTAGCAACTTTAGGTGGTCAAACAGGATTAAATATGGCTATAGAATTAGATAAAAGTGGCATTTTAGATAAATACGGTGTTAAGCTTATTGGCACCTCTTTAGAGGCAATAGATAAAGCAGAAGATAGAGATAGATTTAAGAAGCTTATGCAAGAAATTGGTGAACCTGTACTGCAAAGTGATACTGTTTCAACTTTAGATGAAGCTAAGTCAATTGCAAATGAGATTGGTTTTCCAGTTATCGTAAGACCTGCTTTTACAATGGGAGGAACAGGTGGTGGAGTAGCTAATAATGAAGAAGAACTAGAGCAAATAACACTTAAAGGGTTTAAACATAGTAGGATTAGTCAGGTTCTTATTGAAAAAAGTGTTAAGGGTTGGAAAGAAATTGAATATGAAGTAATGAGAGATGCTTATGACAACTGTATAGCAGTTTGTAATATGGAAAATATTGATCCAGTAGGTATTCATACAGGAGACTCGATAGTGGTTGCTCCAAGTCAAACTTTATCTGATAAAGAATATCAAATGTTAAGATCTTCTGCATTAAAAATAATAAGGGCTTTAGGTGTCGAAGGTGGTTGCAATGTTCAATATGCTCTAGACCCTGATAGTATGCAGTATTATCTTATTGAGGTAAATCCAAGGGTTAGTAGGTCTAGTGCGCTAGCGTCTAAAGCTACAGGGTACCCTATAGCTAAGGTAGCGACTAGGATAGCACTAGGTTATGCTCTAGATGAAATCGAAAATAACATAACTAACAAAACAAAAGCATGCTTTGAGCCGACTTTAGATTATGTAGTAGTAAAGATACCTAGATGGCCATTTGATAAGTTTGACTATGCAGAAAGAACTTTAGGGACACAAATGAAAGCCACTGGAGAAGTAATGTCTATCGGTAGGAGTTTAGAGGCTGCTTTATTAAAAGCTGTTAGGTCTCTAGGTATAAATATGTTTGGCCTTAGAAGTAAAGAATTTGAATCTATGAATGATACTGATTTACAAATAGAACTAGTAGAAGCTGATGATAGAAGATTCTTTGCCTTAGCGGAAGCCTTAAGAAGAAAGTATTCTATTGAAAGATTGCATAGATTAACAGGTGTTGACAAATTCTTTTTAGATTCTATTAAAAACATAGTTGACTTAGAGCAGCAATTAGTTAAGTATGGAGTTACTGACCAGTTACTAAAAGAGTTAAAAAGTAAAGGATTTTCAGACTTTGAAATTGCTTCAATTTTGAATCAGAAAGAAAGCAAGATTAAGGAAATGAGAGATAGGCTTGATTTGAAACCTTCTTTTAAGATGGTTGACACATGTGCAGGTGAGTTTGAAGCTAAAACTCCATATTTTTACTCAAGTTATGAAAGATTTAATGAGTTAAAACCAAATAATAATAGAAAAATAATGGTTATAGGTGCAGGCCCAATTCGCATAGGTCAGGGAATTGAATTTGATTATTGTTCAGTTCAATGTGTAAATGCTATCAAAGAAGCTGGATATGAAGCTTTAATTGTAAACAATAATCCAGAAACAGTAAGTACAGACTTTGATATATCAGATAGATTATTTTTTGAGCCTTTAACATTAGAAGATACCTTAGGAATTATTGAACAAGAAAAGCCAATAGGCACGATAGTACAATTTGGTGGACAAACATCTATTAACTTAGCTAACCCCTTACATGATTCTGGTGTTAACATAATAGGAACCTCTGTTGATATGATAGATGCTGCTGAGGATAGAGATAAATTTATTCAAATACTTGAAGAACTTGAGATTCCATATCCCCAAGGGGCTATAGTAAAAACGGTTAAGCAAGCAATAAAAGAAGCAAAAACATTAGAATATCCACTTTTGGTAAGACCTTCATATGTTCTTGGCGGCAGGGCAATGGAAGTAGTATTTAATGATAATGAGCTTAAAGAATATATGAATAAAGCATTAATTGCTTCTAATGATCAAGCTATTTTAATTGATAAATATATTTTTGGAAAAGAAGCTGAGGTAGACGCTATTTGCGATGGAAACACTGTAGTTATACCAGGAATTATGGAACATGTAGAAAGATCTGGAGTGCATTCAGGTGATAGTATAGCTGTTTATCCAACAAGAAGTATAAGTAGATTAGCCTTAGAAAAAATTGAAGAATATACAATTAAGATTGCCAAAAGACTAGAAATTTCTGGTTTAGTTAATATTCAATATATAGTAGACAATGATAATGTTTATGTTATAGAGGTAAATCCAAGATCTTCAAGGACCATTCCATATTTAAGTAAGATTACTGATATTCCTATGGTTAAGCTAGCAACATTAGCAATGCTTGGGAAAAAACTAGAAGATTTTGGATATAAAGATGGGTTAATAAAGCCTAAAGATTTTTATGCAGTAAAAGTGCCAGTTTTCTCATTTTCTAAATTAGCAAAAGTTGATGCACATTTAGGTCCAGAAATGAAATCAACTGGAGAAGTTTTAGGAATTGATGAAAATTATTATAAAGCATTATACAAGGGCTTTTTAGGTGCAGGAATTGAACTTCCTTACCAAGGAACTATGTTAGCAACTATAGCTGACAAAGATAAAGAAGAAATATTGCCATATATTGAAGAGTTTTCAAAACTAGGATTTAAAATATATGCGACAAGCGGTACCGCACAATTTCTTAATAATCACAATATAGAAGTTGAAAGGGTAAATAAAATTTCTGAAGGATGGCCGCATGTAGTTGACTACATAAAAAATAATAGGATACAATTAGTTGTAAATACTTTAACACATGGTAGAAGATCAACTACTGATGGATTTAAAATAAGAAGAGCAGCATCAGAGATGGGTATACCATGTTTGACTTCATTAGATACAGCAGTAGCTATGTTGCAAGTATTGAAAGAGGTTTCTAATAGAGATAGCATTGATGTTAAAGCTTTACAAGATTATATTTAGAAAAAAGCTGCCTAGCTAGGCAGCTTTTTTAAAGGAGTTGTTGATAATAGATAACAATAAGATCACTTTATCTAAAAGACTAAAAAAAATTGCTAGTTATATTCCTGTCTGTAAATCTTTTGCTGATATTGGAACTGATCATGGGTATCTAGCAATTTATGCAATTCAAGAAAAACTTGCAAAAAAAGTTATAGCTAGTGATATTTCAAAAAAACCTCTCAATCAAGCGAAGAAACAAATAAAAAATTATTCTCTAGAAAATGCTATTGAAACCAGATTAGGACCTGGTCTAAACCTAATTGAGATAGATGAGGTAGAAGGTGTAGTAATAGCTGGAATGGGTGGAAGCAATATTTATAATATTTTAGAAAATGACTTAAAAAAATCTAGATTATTCAATTTTTTAGTACTTCAACCACAAAATAATTCTAATTATGTAAGAGAATGGTTAAGCAAGAATGGGTATGAAATTACAAAAGAAGGATTAGTAAAAGAAAATAATATAATATATCAAATTATTTTAGCAAAACCAGGAAAATCAAAAAAGTATAAAGATATAGAGTTAGATTTTGGCCTTATTAGTAATATTGAAAACAAGATACTTTTGGAAGAACTCATAAAAGATAAAATAAATAAATACGAAAAGATATTATTAGAAATGAATAATTCAGAAAATAATGATATTATTAATAAAAGGGACATGTTTATTAAAGAAGTAAATGTGATGAAAAGTTACTTATCAGACCTATAACTTAATGATTGGGGTGTAATTATGTATAAAGAACTCGCACAAATTTTGAGACTCCAAGAAATAGATAAAGATTTAATTATAACTAAGAAAAACATTAATAAAATTAAAAATTCTTCAAAACTAAAGGCTGCTATAGATCATTTAAAAAAAATTGATATGAATTTAGAAGAGTTAGAGAAAAATTTTGCTAACAGAAAATTACAACTGAGAAGTCTTGAAAGAGAAGTTATTCATAGTCAAAATCTAATAAAGGGACTAGATGAAGAAATCTATTCAGGTAAAAATAATAGTAAGGAATTACATTATTTAATTTACGAGAAAGAAAATAATAGCGAAAATATACAAAATCTTGAGGAAGAAATGATGGTTTTACTAGAAGATAATGAAAAAGAGAAGGAGTATCTTTCAAGATTAAAAAAGCAGAAAAATGAGATGCAACAAAGATTTAAAAATATTAAAAAAAATCTTGATGCTAAAAAAAATGAGTTAGATTCAAAAGTTTTTTCACTAGAAACAGAAAGAGAAAAAATAGTATCACTTTTACCAGATGATTTGTATAGTAAATATAATGATAAGAAGGAAAGATTGAATTACAAGTTTGTTTGTCAAATAGATCAATCAGGTATGTGTTTAGGATGTCATGTAAAACTTCCTTCAAGAGTTATAAAAAATTTATACAATAAAGAGGTTCAAAGATGTGATGAATGTGGTAGATATCTAATATACGTAACAGATTGACTTTTGATGTTATTCTGTGATATAATTCTTTTCTGGTTAGTGTGAGCTGAGTAATCGCGAAAGAAAAACCTTTTGAGGAAAGTCCGGGCTCCATAGGGCATGATGCTTGGTAACGCCAAGTGGGGGAAACCCTAAGGACAGTGCCACAGAAATAAAACCGCCATAATGGTAAGGGTGAAACGGTGAGGTAAGAGCTCACCAGCAACTAGGTGACTAGTTGGCTTGGTAAACCCCATCTGGAGCAAGGCCAAATAGGGAGATGAAAAGAGTTGCCCGCTCATTTCTCCGGGTTGGCTGCATGAGGTGATAGGCGACTATCATCCTAGATAGATGATTACTTATAACAGAACCCGGCTTACAGGCTTACATCAAATAAAAAAAATAGGCTACTTAAGTAGCCTATTTTCTATTAAATGTGAAATTCAACAATATCTTTGTCACAAATCACATAATCTTTAGCGACTTTTTGGCCATCATAGGTATTTTTACCCCATACTCGCGCATACTTCAAGTTATAAGCAAAGTCTTTATGTATCTCCATAGCTAGATCTAATAATGTTGCTCCTTTTCTTAAAGGAACTGGTTGATCTAATTTTGGTTCTTTGCCTGGGGCTTTAGTATAAGCTCTTATAATTTTTAAGTATTTGAATATATCATCAAATAATTTTGCAATATTAATATTTTCTTTAGAGGATATTTTTACAATGGGTAAATCTTTTAGCTGAAAACTACTTATATAGTCATTAAATAGTTCAAAAATATCATCAAAATTTAATTGATCACTTTTATTAGCTATTACAAGAGCACCTCTGGAGTTTTCATCTATAAATAGATCATCATCTTCAATTAGAGCATTGGCTTTTGCTTCCTCTTTTAAGGAAGGTGATATTAGCTTGATGTTATTAGAAATCAAAGTTTGATTGATTTCTTCAGTTTGAGTTAACACATTATCACTGCTAACATCAAAAAACAATAGAACTAAATCAGAAGTTCTAATAACTTCATTTATCCAGCCAGGACTATTTAAAGTATAGGGTGGTAAATCAATAATCTGGAACTGAATATGTTTGTATGTAGCCATACCTGGAATAGGTTTTTGAGTTGTATAAGGGTAATTTGCAACATCTGTTTTTGCATTGGAAACCATACTCAAAAACTGTGATTTACCTGAGTTAGGAGGGCCTACTAAAACAATTCTAGCAGCACCTTGTTTTTCTATTATCCAAAAAGGTTTTTGTTTGCCTTGAGATTTTTGTTTTTCATTATCTAACTTAATTTTTGATATTTGCTTTTTAATGTTAGCTTGCATCTTGTCTGTGCCTTTGTGTTTTGGTATAGTCCTAAGCATTTCCTGTAATGAAGCTAATTTTTCATCATTTGTTGAAGCGCGATGGAATTTTTCTCTTGCTTGATAAAACTCAGGAGTTAAATTCGCTGGCATATTATACACCTCCAAGTAATTAATTTGACAAAAACAATAAGAATCCTTCATGTAAATATATATATAGTAATAAACATCTTGACTTATCTATTGTTAAGTATGTATCATAAAAAAAAATGATTTTTTAGGAGTGAGTTTCTTTTGGAAGACCCGGGGAGTAGTATATTAATACTACTTATGTTTGTGTTGTTGTCGTTTTCAGCTTTATTTTCTGGTTCTGAAACAGCTTATTTTGGTTTAACCAACTATCGTTTACGCGAACTGAAAGAAGAAGGATCAGAGAAAGCAAGAAAAATATCAAATTTATTAGAAAAGCCTGATGAGCTATTATCTACATTATTAGTAGGTAATACTGCAGTTAATATTGCGTTTACTAGTTCTATAACAGTTTTAATTATAACATTAACTAGTGGCTTTTTAACAAATAATTCAAGTTCTTTTGTAGCTACAGTTGTTTCTGCACTGATGCTTTTAATATTTGGTGAGGTAACACCTAAAGCTTATGCTGCTAATAATTCAGAAGTATTTGCTTTTAAAACTATAAATATAGTTTCAATGATTAAGCTCTTATTGTCTCCTTTAACATGTATAGTTAATTTAGTAGCTAAAGTATTATTAGGAAACGATATGAGTAATAGACAGTTCAGAGATGATGTGATAACAGAAGATATTATTAAAACAGCAGTTATGATTGGTGAAGAATACGGTTCAGTAGAAGAAGATGAAAAAAATATAATATATAATATATTTAAAAGCACAGATACTGCTATTTTGAATGTCATGATTCCTAAAGAAGAGATGGTCACTGTTACTGAAAAGAGCACATTAAAAGAAGCGGCTTTACTATTGGCTAAAGAAGGATATACGCGTTTACCTGTTATTAGTAAGAAGGGTGAAAAAGATTTTGTATGTGGTATAGTTTATGCAAAAGACTTATTGATTCATTTAAAAAACCATGAATATAATATTCCTGTTGCTAAAGTAATGCGAGCACCGAGTTATTGCAGGCCTAATGAAAAAGCAGTAGACTTATTAGTGCAAATGAGAGAAAATGGCAGACATATGTCTATAGTAAGAGATAGCAAAGGTGTAATCTTGGGATTAATTACTTTGGAAGATCTTCTAGAGGTAATTGTTGGTGATATAATAGACGAATATGATTTTGAAGAAATGAATGATTTAGTTGATAAAGGAGGGAATTCATAATGACTCTTTTATCAGTTATTAAAATATTAATATTTTTTGTTGCTTTTGCATTAAGGGCTGGTTTTGCAGGTAGTGAAATAGCTTATTTGTCTGTTAGTAAATTGTCTGTCAAAACTTTAGCTCAAGAAGGAAATGAGGCTGCAATAAGATTAGATATTTTATTATCAGATATGCAAAGGATTATTACTATAGTATTGATTGGTACTAATTTAGCAGGAGTTATTGCAACTGTTATGGCTACAAACATTACATTAGAGTTGGGCTTATTTAACTCTAATGTAACGGTAACAACCGTTGTAATGATATTCCTAGTATTATTTCTAACCGAAATAATACCAAAAAATATTTTTGCAAAAAATGCTTTAGCAATTACTTTGAAGACTCATAAAATTATAAATGTATTAGATAAGTTATTTAGGCCTTTTATTGCTTTATTTAACTTCATTAATAGAATTGTTTTGGGGGAAAGGTTAGATTCTGATGAAAGTGTGTTCAATTTAACAGAGGATTCTATCAAAACAATGGTAACTATTGGCGAAGAAGAAGGAGATGTGGAAGAACAAGAAAAGTACATGATTTATAATGTATTTGAAAGCGGAGACACTTATTTGAAAGATATTATGGTGCCAAGAGTAAACATGGAAGCGGCTGATATTGACGATGGTTTAGAAGAAATATTAAACTTAATTATTGAATCTGGATATACAAGGATACCAATTTATGAAGACACTATAGATAATATCATTGGTATAGTTCATGCAAAAGATTTAATGGAATCTTTTATAAACCATGATGACATAAATGAAATAGATATCAAAAATTTATTAAGAGAACCTTATTTCGTTCCTGAAACAAGATATGTCGGGGATGTCTTGCATGAAATGAGGGAACAAGGTCTTCAAGCAGCAATAGTACTTGATGAATTTGGTGGTACTGAAGGATTAGTTACTTTAGAAGATATTATTGAGGAGATTGTTGGTGAAATTCAAGATGAATATGATGAAGATGAAATCCCTGAAATTTCAATTTTTGAAGATGGATCTTTATCTTTGGATCCTAGATTAAGTTTGTCTAAGGTATCTGAGTTACTTAATCTTGACTTTGATGATGAAGAGGCAGATACTTTGTCAGGATATATTTATGAAAGGCTTGGCAGAGTACCTATGATTAATGAAGAAATTGAAATAGATGAGAAACATTATATAAAAGTAATTGACGTTGAAGGTAATAGAATTGTAAGAGTGAAAATCATTGTATTGTAGTTCTAGGTATGAAACTCTATATTAAAGTTCTATAGGAAGAACTTTAATATAGAGTTTTTATATTTTAAATTGATATGATAGTTGAAAAAATACAAAATATAATATATAATATCTTCATAATGTTCGTAATAGAGCAAATATATGTTTTATTATTTACATTATACTTCGTAAAAGGGGGCGTTTTTTTTGGAAAAGTTTATTAATGCGCATGAAATATTTGGAGAAAATGTATTTAGTGATAGCGTGATGAAGGAGAAACTGCCTAGAAACATATATCAAAGTTTGAAAGAAACAATAAAAAGTGGTGAATATTTAGAGCCACATATAGCTGATGTAGTAGCGACAGTAATGAAAGATTGGGCTATGGAAAAAGGTGCAACACATTATTGTCATTGGTTTCAACCAATGACTGGATTAACTGCACAAAAAAATGAAGCCTTTTTAAATCCTACAGAAGAAGGTGTAATGGCTCAGTTTTCTGGCAAAGAGTTAATCAAGGGAGAATCAGATGCATCTTCTTTTCCAAGTGGGGGTATTAGGTCTACTTTTGAGGCTAGAGGATATACTGCTTGGGACTGTACCTCACCAGCATTTATAAAAGATGGAGTTTTATGTATTCCAACGGCTTTTTGTTCATATTATGGAGATGCTTTAGACAAA
>CAZCFQ010000021.1:0-23498 GCA_964497955.1 uncultured Clostridiaceae bacterium | reverse complement strand
TTACTCTCTTGTGTAATTGAGTTAAGTTCGTTTACTATTTGATCAGTTATTTCTGGTAAAGCTGGTCCTGCATAATGGGGTATGAATTTAAGACCATTATGTTCTGGTGGATTATGACTTGCTGTAATCATAATCGCTCCGTCAGCTTCTAGATCTTTTACTGTATATGCTATCACAGGTGTAGGAGTAGCTGATTTTACCATATATACCCTTATACCTTCTTCAACTAGAACTTTTGCTGCACAAAAAGCAAACTCATCAGATAAAAACCTATTATCATATCCTATAATTATTTTTTTATCTCTCTGTACTTTATGTAAATAATTCGCTATTGCTTTAGTAACTAAAGTAACATTATCAAATGTAAAGTCTTTAGCTATAATACCTCTCCAACCATCAGTGCCAAATTTTATTTTCAATGAAATACTCCTTTCACTTTTCTTTCTAATTTACATATCCTTATTATAGCAATCTATACTAAAAGTTTCTATCAATCTATTGAAATCATTCTTAATTGCAATAAATAATTAACTGATTATGATAAAATATTAATAGTAGATGCTAAGGGTGTGATTAATTTGTCAATGCAATGCTATAGCTGTCAACATAATGTTTGTGCTAGAAAAGTACCTCTTTTTGCAAATCTTAATAAAGAAGAAATTAAGTCTATTGTATCAATTATTAGAAGGAAAGAATATAAAAAAGGTGAAACACTAGTTTTTGAAGGAAGTACCATACCTGGACTTTTAATTATTAATCAAGGTAAAGCTAAAGCATATATTTTAACTGAAGATGGTAAAGAACAAATTTTATACTTATTTTATGAAGGCGATTTTTTTGGAGAAAAAGGACTAATTAAAAAGCAAACTAGCAGTTTTAGTGTAGAAGCTTTAGAAGATGTTAATATTTGTATGATTTCAAATCGTGACTTTTCCATGTTAACCAATTCACATAAGGACATTAATAATAAAATAATGATTTCTCTCATTGATAGAATTGATAAGCTAGAAAATATGATAAGTAGCATAAGTAATAAAGGTGTACAAGCAAGATTGAACTCAGCAATACTAGAATTTGGACAGAATTACTCAAGTAGACATAATCAAAAAATAACAGATCCATTTCCACTACCTTTAAGTAGAGAAGGTATTGCAAACTATATTGGTGTGACAAGAGAAACAGTTAGTAGAAAATTGAATGCTTTATCAAACGATAATGTTATAAAAATCATTGGAAACAAGAAGTTAAAAATATTAGATTTAAAAAAATTAAAAGAAACCCTATAACAAATTATGAATTAATCTCATAATTTGATTTAAATCACAGTTATAGCATCTCCTCTTTGATATTCTTTTAATAGATTTAATTAAGAGGTTACTTTAATGAAAATAACAAAAGAATCTCAACTTGGTAATATTGTAACTAAGATACCAAAAGCTAGCAAAGTTTTTAATGCTTACAATCTTGATTACTGTTGTGGAGGTAATCAAACTATTGAACATACTTATTTAGAGAGAAATATTGATTTTGATAAAATATTAGTAGCGTTAAATAAGCTAATTAGAGAAGTTGATAATTTCAAAGAGAACCGTGATTTTAATAATATGAGCAATATTGAACTTATTGAATATACAGTAAGTATTCATCATAGTTATTTGAATGAACATTTACCTATGATCAGTGAGTTAAGTAATAATGTTTTAAGATATCATGGGACTAATTATTCTTAACTTTTTAAAGTTCATAAGTATTTTCATTCTTTGAAGTTAGAACTAGAACAGCATCTTATTAAAGAAGAGCTGAACTTGTTCCCTGCCATGATTAAAAGTAACAGAAAAGAAACTTTGTTAACTAAAATTGAACATGAACACGAAGCTGCTGGTAACTTACTAAAAATCTTTGTTAATAACACAAGATTATTCTGTTCCGCAAGATGATGTAGCTTTTTTTACAAACTATATAAGGAACTAAAAAAGCTTGAAAAAGATATTTTTAATCACATTCACTTAGAAAATAATATTTTACACAAAAGATTTAACTAAGAAAGAGGATGAAAAAATGAGTGAGTTTATTAATAACAATACATTGAGACAAAAGAAACTAAAAGAAATTATAATGCGACTTCATAACGGTGAAGACTTTGAAAAAGTAAAAGCTGATTTTGAAAAACATTTTAGCAATATAACTGCTGGGGAAATTACACAAATGGAAACAGCTTTAGTAAAAGAAGGTATGCCTATTGAGCATATTCAAAAACTTTGTGATGTTCATGCTTCTGTATTTAAGGGAACAATTGATGAAATTCATGAGCAAAAAAATGATGAAGACATACCAGGTCATCCCGTGTATACTTATAGAAAAGAAGACCAAGCTTTAGAAGAATTTATTCACAATGAAATATTACCAATAATAGATAATTACTCAAACGAAAAAGCAGAAAAATTATTGGAAAAGTTTTTAACTTTGCAAGACATTGATAAACATTATGCAAGAAAAGAAAATCTAATTTTCCCTTATCTTGAAGCAGCTGGAATTACAGCACCTCCTAAAGTTATGTGGGGCGTTGATGATGAAATTAGACAATTAATAAAAGACACGATTTCTCAAATTAGAAAAAATGGTTCTAATAATGATATAATTAAAATTGCCAATAAAACAATTAATAAAATTAAGGAAATGATCTTTAAAGACGAAAATATTTTATTACCAATGGCTTTAGATACTTTAACAAGTAGAGAATGGAAAGAAGTCTTAATTGGTAGTGAAGAGTTTGGATATTTTCTTATTGAACCTAAAAAAAGTTGGGTAGGTCCAAGTGAAGGATTAAATAAGAAAATCAAGTCAGAAAGATTCCTTGATGAAGGTGACGTTGCTTTTGAAGCTGGTGCGATGAGCCCACAAGAATTAAATGCGCTATTTAACACTTTACCTTTAGACATAACTTTTGTAGATAAAAATGATAAAGTAAGATTCTTTTCTCAGGGTGAAGAAAGAATTTTTCCAAGACCAAAAACAATTATTGGTCGTGAAGTTAGTAACTGCCACCCCCCTTCAAGTGTTCATGTTGTAGAACAAATAGTTAATGATTTTAAAGCAGGTATAAAAGATCATGAAGATTTTTGGATAAACATGAAAGGTATGCTTGTCTACATAAGATACTTTGCAGTTAGAGATAATAATGGTGAATACTTAGGTGTAGTAGAGCTAACTCAAGATATTAAACCAATTCAAGAAATAAAGGGCGAGAAAAGATTACTATCTGAATAACTTTTAAGGAGAGATTAGTGGTGAGGGTTTTATTTTTAATCTTTGGGTTTATTACTTTAGTAATAGGTGCTATTGGTATTTTCATGCCTGTATTACCAACAACTCCTTTTTTACTACTATCTCTTGCCTGTTTTATTAAAAGTAGCAAAAAGATGTATAACTTTGTGCTAAATAATAAATACTTAGGTCCGTATGTAAAAGACTATGTTTCAGGAAAAGGAATACCTCTGATAATGAAAAAAAGAGCTATTGCTCTAGTTTGGATTACAATAAGTTTTTCAGCATTAATTGTAATAGATAAGATACAACTTAAAATATTGCTTTTCACAATAGCTGTATTAGTTTCAACATACATATGGACTAGAAAAACAAAAGAAGCTTAAACAAAGGCCTTTATTGAGATTGATATATTCCCAATAAAGGCCATTTTTTTATATAATGTTTGTTAAATAATACATACTCAAATGCACCACACTCAAAACTATGTTCATAAACCAAGCAATAATAAAACCTTCTGTCTCATATACTGATTTAACCATAAAGTAACCAAACAATGTGTATACTATTATATTAATAAAGCCACCAGGGATGAAATAATAACTAGCTAATCCATAAAATAGAGTTACTAATATTATAACCACATTTTTACTTAAGGCTGACTCCTTTAGTGTTGCAATTAAAGAACTCCTATAAATAATCCCCTCTCCTAAAGCATTCATTAATGATAGCGAAATTATTACAAGCAAGTTTGGCAATAATTTGCTAAAATTTAAGCTATCTACTTCGTTTATTGTAACAAAAACAAAAATATATATTGCTAAAAATAATATAATGATTATTGGAGTAATATTTTTCCAGCTAATATTCAAATTGAAAAAATCAAATTTCTCATCAATATTACCTTTAGCTATGAATGCTCTTTTAGGAGTATTATAAGAAAACACTAAAACAATTAATACTATAAAAGCTCCTATCATTTTTGATAAAATTGGACCACCTATAGCACCAGTTGCTGTTGATGGATCTAAGATAGCATTCAATAAGTCACTATTAGATAAATTATCCATAGTTATTGTTGCTAAAATAATCACTATTAATATTAATATAAACTTAGAATAGCCCTGTTTACTCATAACAAAGTTTGTAGACATAAAATATGCAAGTATTGCAATCTTAATTATCGCTAAATAACTAGGAACATAACCAATACTTAACTCTAATATTACATCAAACAATGTTGATGCTATAAGTAAGGGAATTAATACAGATATTAGGCCTACTTTTGAGGTATTGCTTTTTTCAGACACAAAATCAACTCTCTTTCAAAACTACTATCAAAGTTTATTTTAACAGATATTTTATCTTATGTGTATAAAAAAAGCAGCTAATAGCTGCTTTTAATGGTTTTATTCAATTATTTCTATAGAAGTGACATACTTACACCAGTACTGACTAAACTGATCTTTTGATATTATTAACTGTATAGGTCCATCTCCATCATTGTCTTTGTTTTCTAACCAAGCACCTTCTTTTTTATAAGCTAGATAAACATTGTCATCTTGCAATACTTTTTCAGCTTCTATAGTAACTTTGTAACCATCCTCAGCACTTACAACAATACCCGCAAAGTTTTCTATATCAATTTCTAGCTCATTGAGTAAATTCTTTAACAACACGCCAGTGTAGGTGCTGTCTTCTGGTCCTGAGTTGCTGGTGTCTTTAGTTGCTTCAAAATCTTCTTCTCCTAAATCAACTAGTTCTTGTAAAGTTACTTCTACTTGATCTCTATTTAAGTCAATTATCTTAAAAGTAGCATCTGGATAAAGAATCTCTTGATCTTCATTTGACCCATCTTCTACTGTTTGACTTTGGCATCCTATTAATAACAAACTTACTAACAAAAGAATTGTTATAACTTTCTTCATTTATTTCTCTCCATCCATAACCAAAATTGGCACAAAAATATCTTCTGATCTAAACTGTCCATGGCTTCCACCACTATCAGTTTCGTGCATTCCATGATCAGATACTATTAGTATTTTACCATCCCATTGAGATGCTAAACCTTCTACATAACTATCAACTACTTTAATTCTATCAATTGTTTCCTCTCCAAAAGGGCCATATGAGTGGCCAGCATTATCAACACTGTGAAAATGCACAAAGACTAGATCGTTATCTAAGTTTTTTAATGCACTTTGATATATTTCATCCTCATTAAATCCATCTGAATTGCTATCTAAATTTAGTTTAGTATCAACATCAAGTTTTAAAATATTAATGTCTCCCTCAATTAAAACACTAGTTAAATTTAATTTTTTTGCAAAATCAAACATCGTGTCAGTTTTAACTTCTCTAAATGATCTATCTAACACTCCATGATTAATTGGTTTCTGCCCTGTTAATATTGTGCTAAATCCAGCATTTGTAACAGGCTTATATACTGATGTTGACTTGTAAGTAGTATTTGTATTACTTAAGTAATATTCCTTATTATTTTCAACAATATTTTGATACTGACTAAATGAAAAACCATCTATTAGAATTACTAGAACTTGTTCTTTACTTTTTAAATAATCACTAACCATGTTATATATCTCTAAATTGCTCATGTCGGGTGGATCTAGCATTAATCCATTGACATCTTCATAGATATTATTAGAGCTTTTATCATATAAATGAATTGAATCATTTTCTAACTCAAGATATATATTTTGATTATAAAGATATTGATATTCTCCTTTTTTAGATGTTAACAAAATAGTCCTAGCTTTATTTTCATACAAATTATCTAAAGAAATTGCTCTTATATACTTCATAACATCTATTGCATATTTTTTACCATCAACAGTTTTTGCGGTATTACCATCAATAATCGGCATAAGTTCATAACCATTTGCCAATAAATTTCCAAGCGAATAATTTATTGTATTATTTTCATCTATAAGATTTATTCCATAGTCATAATCTAAATTGTTATTTACAATAATAATCTCTTTAATGTTTTTCACTTTACTATTTTTAGGATGATTATTAGATACGAATACCCATTTTTCATCCTCATCATAAACTAGATGCGTGTTTTCTAAAGTATTTCCATCAAGTTTTGTAGAAAACATATCATTGGCAACAATTACTACACTGAAATCTTTGCTGATTGGATCTGCTAAATTGATTAATGAGCTTGTTTCATAAGCTTTAGTAACTACATCATTGTACTCATACTCAATTGTTTCTAAATCTTTCGTAACAGACATCAAGTTAATGCTATTATTTACATCACCAATAATAGAGAAGTCGTCATAAATAACGACTTCACTATTACAAGATGTTAAAACTAGTATTGATATAACTAGTAGTAAAATATATTCTTTTTTCATTATTACCACTTTCTAATTTTACTTAATTACTATTTTTGAAACTCCCTTAATCCAATTTGAAGAAAATTGAGTGTCTAATACTAATCTTACTAAATTGTCTGGTTCAGTTAACTCTTGCCCATCTTCTATTACAGCCAAAATAGAGTTATCATCAATCTCTTCTGCTGTAATTTCTACACTAAAGCCATCTCCAGCTATAAACTCTAAAGAATTAAAATCTTCTACTTTTAAAAACTCTAAAACATCTAAAACCTTATATCCCTGCCATGTTTGCTCAACAGTTTCATCATCTTTTATTACACTAGTTTCTACAGTTACTAAATCTAGTTTTGAGTTAGCTCTATCACTTGTCATAACAAATGAACCATCTTCTAATCCACTAACCTCTACTTCCCAAGTAGATGAAAGTGCTACATCCCCTGTGTCGTCTTGTTCAACATTTGAATCATCTTCATTTGAAGCAGCTTGTACTCCAATAGGTGCGATTGAGAGAATATCTTTTAAATTATAATTTTTTGGAAGCTCTTCTGGGACTCTGACTCTAAAGATATCTTCATCTTTTTGAATTATTCCTTGAATTATATCATCATGTGGTACCTCTACACTATAACCATCTGCTGCTTCTAATGTATATGCTTCAGCTTCCAACTCCACTAAAGAAAGTATATCTTTTATAGCTACACCTGTATATTCTCCAACTTGTGAACTTTCAAAATATTCAAAAGCACTTTCTAAAGAAACAAAAACAACATCTTTAGCATCCATTGTTAAAATGTATTTAGTATGCATACCCTTTGGAAGGTCTGGAGCTAAGAATAAAGGACTATTTTCACCTGTCATCTTAATGTAACCTTGGCTAATTACATCTAACATCTCTGTTTTTTCAAAATCATCTGTAGCCATAAATTCAACTGATTCAGCACTAGAATCACTATATGCTTCTAATAACTCACTTGCTTTTAAAGCCCTATCAACACTTTCATAATATGTATAATCTTCAAGTGTTAAAACATTTGCAGCTGTATCAAGAAAAACAATTTTTTCTAAGCCTGTTGAACTATCTGAACTTGATGATTCCATTAAATATATATTTGTTAAGTTTGATACATAATACATTGATCGTTCGCCTTCAATAGCACTTCTTAAAGGCATTTTCTTCTCTTCTAGAACCTCACCATCACTTTTATAAGCTAACCAAATGTCTTTATTAGCCGCAATTTCGCTTGGAACATCAATTGCATATCCATCTCCAGCTTCAAGTCTTATAAAAGCAAAGCCTTCTTGTGTTAGGTCGTAATCTGCTAAAACATCATTTAGTTTTACCCCAGTAAAGTTATAGTTTGTTTCTTCACCACTAGAAGATATACCTATCATATCTAGTGTCTCAGCTTCCATTTGATAGAGATCATTATAAGCTACTTCAATTGTTTCATCCCCATTAGTTATTACTAAGTTTCCTTCATAGCTAATACTACCACTTGGACTTGGATCTGCACTTTCTGTTTCTGTACAAGCTGCTAAACTAAATACTACTAAAAGAATCAGTAACACTTGTGAAAGTTTTTTCATTTTAACCCTCCATTAATTTCTAAACATTTATTAACTGCATCTACAACTGCTTGTGAAGTATATGTTGCTCCTGTTACTGCTACAATTTCATTATCAGCTTCACTTCTGATTTTCACCAACTTAAATTTATCAACAACTGGCCCAATAAACCTACTTAAAAACCACTCATTATCTGCATAACCACCATAATCAGGAGTTTCGTTATGCTTTAATATTTTTAGTTTCTCTACTTTAGATTCTTTTAGTTGTATCAACAAAAGAACTCCTGGATTATATCCTTCCTTTTCTAGTATAAAGATATTAGATCCATCTTCTTCTTTATATACTCTCAGAACTTCATCACTTTCATAATCTCTCAATCTTGATACTATGTTATAATCATTAACATATTCTTTGTAATCATCTTGAGAAATCACAAAAAAAGTTGTGACTATAATCACAATAACAGCACCTAACACAATTCTTTTCATAACTAACCTCTTTCAATAAAAAAAGCTTTCCTAGTTGGAAAGCCAAAATAGACATAAAAATGCCAAACTCTATCCTTTCCAATCGCGGGAGGCCAATTCGTTTCCAAACAGACCCTATCGGTAAACAAATCATCTAAAAATAGGAAGATTTAATTACTCGGATACTATATTCAAATTTTCATTTATAAATTATACCATATCAAAGGCAATATATAAAACTGATTTTATAAATCAATTTTTACTCAATTACCTCTGAAATTAATTTAAACTCATAACCCATTTCTTTTAGTTTTGGTACAAATAGTTTTAGTGACTCTAGTGAAACTTCTCCTTGTTTATACATTGGATGAAGTAAAATAATATCTCCAGGAGAGATATTGTCTAATATATGTTTTGCTATTAAGTCACTATCTTTTGCAATTTCAGGGTATGTTTCAGGCTCAATAGACCACATTATTGTTGCCATGTCATACTTATTTAGTATGTATGGAAGAAACAATAATTTCTTCCCATATGGAGGTCTAAAATAAATTTTATCTTTATATCCTGCGTTTCTTATCTCAATATTTGTTCTTCTAACTTCTTCTTCTAAAAATCTTGGGCTTTTGAAAACCATTCTAGTATGAGTGAAAGAATGGCTAGCAATTTGGTGTCCTTCATTAACAATTTTTTTTGTAAGATCTTGATTTTCTCTCATATTACTTCCAACTAAAAAGAAAGTTGCTTTAATATCTAATGCTTCTAACTCTTCTAGAATTAAGTCAGTCATTTCTGTTGGTCCATCATCAAAAGTAAGTGCTACTACCTTATCTTGTGTTTCTATTTTCTCATATAGATTTCCAAAGATTTGAAAAGTTCTAGAATTCATTAGTTCATAACTAGCATAGCCTAAAATCAATAAAGCAATTACTCCAATAAAGACTTTTTTATACCTAGACATAATCACCACTTCCCTTTATTACTTTAATATGTTTTAATTATTATAGCATGAAAGTTGAGATTAAGTTTAATTTTTTCTTAATTTTTCTATAGATATATTGGTTATTAGGTTATATAATAGTTTTAAGGAGTGATATATGTGAATAAAACTTATAAAACAAAGTATATTGGCGGTATGGCATTTGAAATGACTCTTGATGATCATCATAAAATCATTATGGATGCGAAAGCTGAAGTTGGAGGTAATGATAAAGGTCCTAGACCTAAACAGTTATTGATAACTGCATTAACAGGGTGCAGTGGAATGGATGTAGTATCAATTTTGAAAAAGATGCGAGTTGAGTATGATAGTTTTGATATGGAGGTAGAAACTGAAGCTAGCGAAGAGCATCCAAAAGTTTACACAAAAATTCATGTAATTTATAAGTTTAGTGGTAAAAAACTTTTTGAGGACAAGGATAAGTTTGAAAAAGCCATTGATCTTTCTCATGAAAGATACTGCGGTGTAAGTGCAATGTTATCAGAAGCAGCTGATTTGACACATGAACTACAATTAAATGAATTGTAATATTAATGTTGCTAGAGAATTCTCGTTCTCTAGCTTTTTAATTTCCTGCTTTCTAGTAATTTATAAAGATTAACTGTATAATTATAAACTGTTAGATAGTAATACTTCGTGGAGGGTTTTTTATGTATGAAGATAGAATTAGAAATAAAGATTTACTTAAAAAAGTAGTTGATGCTGATAATGCAGCTTTACTAATAGAAAATGGAATGCACGTTGCCACAAGTGGATTTACTCCAAGTGGTTACCCTAAAGCAGTACCTTTAGCATTAGCAAAGCAAATCAATAATGGTAGAGATATAAAAATAAGTTTATCTACAGGAGCATCAGTTGGTGATGAACTTGATGGTGAACTTACTCGTGCTGGATGTATTAGTAAACGCTCTCCTTATCAAACAAATAGATCTATAAGAGATGCAATAAATTGTGGTAGTATAGATTATATTGATCAACATTTAAGTCATACAGCTCAAGAAATTAGATATGGATTTAGTGGAAATGTTGATGTAGCTATTGTAGAAGCATGTACTATTACAGAAAAGGGACATATAATACCTACTACATCAGTTGGTAATTCTCCCACTTTTGTCAAAGAAGCAGATATTGTTATAGTAGAGATTAATTTAAGCCAACCAGTAGAACTTGAAGGTATGCACGATATTTATATTCCTAATGATCCGCCAAATAGAAAAGCTTTACCCCTAAATAATGCTAGTGACAGAATTGGAACACCTTATATAGAATGTGGATTAGAAAAAATTAAAGCTATTGTTGTAACAGATATTATAGATAATGTAAGACCACTTGCACCCATTGATAAAGTATCAAATACTATTGCAAATAATATTATTGAATTTCTAAAAGATGAAGTCGATATTGGTAGAATCCCAAAAGATTTATTACCTATTCAGTCAGGTGTTGGTAGTGTAGCAAATGCAGTTCTTGCTGGTCTTTGTAACTCTGATTTTGAAAACATTGAGTTTTACTCAGAAGTTATCCAAGATGCAGCACTTGATATGATAGATGCTAATAAGTTTAGTGTTTGTTCTGGTACTTCTATTACACCTTCTTCGGAAGGTCTAATCAGATTTAAAGATAAAATTGATTTCTACAAAGAAAAAATTATTCTAAGACCTCAAGAAATAAGTAATAACCCAGAAATAGCTAGAAGACTTGGAGTAATTAGTATGAATACTGCAATAGAAATTGATATATATGGAAATGTTAATTCAACACATATAATGGGATCTAAGATGATGAATGGAATTGGAGGTTCAGGTGATTTTACAAGGAATGCTTATCTTTCAATTTTTATCACTAACTCAATTGCTAAAAATGGGGATATTTCTTGTATTGTTCCAATGGTTTCACATATAGACCATACAGAACATGATGTGAAAGTTGTTGTAACTGAATGGGGAGTTGCTGATTTAAGAAACAAATCTCCTAAAGAAAGAGCTCTTGAAATTATCAATAATTGTGCTCACCCAGAATATAGAGAAAAGTTATTAAGATACTTTAGGGAAGCTATAGAAAAAACAAACAATTCTCACACACCACATTTACTAAATAAGTGTTTTAGTTTTCATAATAGATTTATTGAAACTGGCTCAATGAAATAAAAAAAGCACCTATTAATTTAGGTGCTATCTTTTTATCCATAAAGAACTAACATTACTAATACAAACATCAGTATTGCTGAATATATTACTACATCATTATTTATTATTTTATCTTCATAAGTACTAGATATCTTCTTTGAAACTGAAACTACACCCTCATAAAGAGGATGGTAAATTGCTTTATCAATATCAAATCTTTCATAAAAAGTTAATTGGAATAACTTAAACCTTTTACCAACAAAATAAAGTATTATACCAAAAAATATTACATATCCTATGCTAAATAGATTCTCAAAGTTAAAATAACTGATATTAACAAGATATTTATCAATAAATTTAGGGTCAAAAGTTAAACTTCTTGTTGCTGGAATTATAAATCTATTCATGATTAAATTAGGGGTATGCCCTATTGCTACGACTAATAAAGCTAAACTACCCATTGCTAAACTTATCATACCATGTTCACTGTCTATCTCTTTATGTTCTTCTTTTTCTTTTCCTAAAAATACTGATACGAAAAATTTGATATAATATGCTACAGTACCCATACTAACGATATTAAATAGTATTTCAGCATACCTAAAAGATGGATGACCATACTCATAGGCTTCAATTATTCCATGATGTAGTAGTGATTTTGAAATAAAACCATTAAAGCCAGGCAACCCTATAATTCCAAATATCCCAACTAGACATAGTAGAGCTGTAAAGGGTAGTTTTTTCCAAAGCCCTCCTAATTTGTCAAATCTCTGTTCTCCAGTTTTAAGATATACTGCTCCTGCTACCATAAATAATAGTGATTTAAACAAAGCATGATTGACTATATGGTAAACTGACCCAGCAAAACCCATTGCTCCTTTATAACCTAAATAGGCTGTTACTCCAATCCCCATTATTATGTATCCAATTTGGCTTATACTACTATAAGCTAAGAGCTTTTTCATTGCTTTTTGTTGGATAGCTAAGAAGGCTCCAACTAACATAGTTATAATACCAATCCAGATAATCATAACCCCAAGTCCATTGGAAACACTCCAAAGTGGATCAGCAGCCCCATTAATCTCACTAACACCTGGTACAAATATGCTTACTGCTAATCTTAGTAATCCATAAGCCCCTACTTTTATTAAGATTCCTGATAATAAGGCACTAGCTGGAGTTGGTGCTACTGGATGTGCTTTTGGTAGCCAAATATGAAGTGGTAACATTCCTGCTTTAATACCAAATCCTATAACAAACAAAGCAACCATATAATACTTAGCAGTTCCCATAGCTTCAAGTTGAGATGCCATGGGGATAAACTCTAAAGTTCCAGTGTGACTATATAACATTAACATTCCTAATAAAATACAAAGGCCACCTACTACCCCAATGAAGATATAGCTATTACCTGCTAGCATTGATTCTCTTGATTGATGATGTGCTACTAATGTGTATGAACTAAATGTCATAAGTTCGAAGAATAAGAACATAGTAAATAAATCTGCTGCCATTACAGTACCTAAAACTCCACCATACGTAATAGCCATCCACAAATAAAATCTGTCTCGGTGTTCTTCTGTATTCATATAATCATGGGCATAAATAGAAACAAATAACCAAAGGATACCTGAAGCTATAGCCATTATGTAGCTAAATAGGTCCACCTTGAAATTTAAACCAAATCCCAAAATACCAGGGACACTGTAACTCATTGATCCTTGAATTACTTGTGGATACATCAAAATTATTAAAATAAAAGTTAAAAAGGTAGAATTAACTGCTATTGTATCTCTCATTATTTCAGATTTTTTTCCTATTAATGCTTCTAATGGTCCACCCAATAAAGGTAGCAAGACCACTATAAGAGGAATGGCTTTAAAAGATGTAATAAACCTACCAAACCTACCAAGTAAACTATCTGGATTAGTTAATGATAATGGACCTTCCCCAAATCCTATAGTCGTAGCCAAAAGGATTAACATAATCATAAGTAAATATATAAAAAAAACAATAACACAATTAACGCAGAAAAAATCTGGCAAATAATTGATTACAATTTTATCATAAACTTTTTTAAAAAATCTACTAATTCTTCTCATAATATTCCCCTTATGGCACAAATGAAATTATACTTGGCAGAGCTTTTTGGACAACATTCATTATCATATTTGGAAATAATCCAGTTACTATGCATAAAAAAGAAAGTGTTAATAAAGGCAGCTTCATACTAAATGGAATAAGATCTGGTGTCATAACATTTGGACAGTAATCACATTCTTTAAGATAAGCTGAGATTATTATTGGTAAAAAATAAATAGCATTTAAGAAACTACTTGCTAATAAGAATATAATAAAAATTGGTTTTCCTGCATTAAATGATGCAAGACCTAGGTACCATTTACTCATAAATCCATTGATTCCTGGTATTCCAATCATTCCTAAAGCTGCTATAGTAAAAGTCGCCATAGTGATAGGCATTCTATAACCTATACCATCCATTTCTCTTACATCTCTTATTCCGGTTTGATAAATTATTGCACCAGCAGAAAGGAACAATGCTGTCTTCATCATTGCATGAGCAATTATATGATACAAACTTGCTGAAAGACCTGCTTCTGTTGCTAATCCTATTCCTAAAAAAACATATCCTATTTGTGAAACACTTGAGTATGCTAGTAATCTTTTAATATCTTTCTGCCCTATTGCAAATACAGAACCCATTATTATACTAAGTACTGCAAAATAGGCTAAGTAATTATTAATTGTGATTGCTTTTATAATATCTATGCCGATAACTCTAAATAGAATTTTAACCATAGCAAAAGCATAAATTTTAAGAACCAATCCACTTAAAAGTGCACTTGACGGTGAAGGTGCGTTTGAATGGGCATCAGGCAACCAAACATGTAAAGGAAAAATTGCGGCTTTAAGTCCAAGACCTGTCAGAATAAAGCTTAAACTTATCAACAAGTTTCTTGGGTACTCTTGCCATATTAGTGAAATTGTTTGATTAGTTGCTGTCATATTCAACTGCCCTGTTACCATATAAAGCATTGCAATACCTAAAAGTATAGAAATTGATCCTATAGCACCAAGCATAAGGTATTTAAAGGTAGCCATTGTAGTTTCTTTGGTATTTTTAATTGAAATTATTCCACACGATGTAAGTGATAAAATTTCCATAAACACATACATATTAAATAAGTCATTAGTAAAAATCATGCCTATCATTGAAAACACTAATAACATTACTAAAGTATAATAATTACCAATTTTATTATCAGCAACTTCATGATCTAAATCTTTAAGTGAAAAAATTAAAATAAGACCTGCTATTAAGATTAATGCAAAAGTAAATATTGAAGCATATTCACCTATAAAAAATTCTATTCCTATTTTTGAGTTCCAGTTACCAAAGTTATAATAAAAAGAACCTTCCTCCAACACATAAATCAGTAAAACCAAAGAAAATGTCAAAGCCAACCCTGTAGCTGCTAAAACAATAGTGTGAACCTTTTTTTTCTTATTTTTTAGCAGTGCTATAATTACTGCTGTAGACAAAAATATGAGTAATATAAGTACTGGTAACTGTGCTTTATTCATCTATCCTGTCTTCCTTTATAAGTATTTCATCTATTTCTAAAGTTCCATATTCTTTATATAAGTTAATCAACAAACTTAAGGCATAAGCAGTAATACTAACTGCAACTACAATTCCTGTTAGTATCATAGCAGAAGGTAACGGATTAACATAAAACTGCTCACCAGTTAAATTTTCTATAATTGGTGCCTTTGCTCCTCTAATAAATCCTATAGAGACAAAAAACAAGAATACAGATGTTTCCATTATATTTACACCAATAATTCTTTTTAAAAGATTTGAGTGAGTTAGTACTGTATATAGTCCAATTACAAAAAGAGAGAAAGCTCCTATATAATTTATATTATCTATAATAAAATCTAAATTAATCATTAGTGATTCTCCTCAATAATGCTATGAAAGAGGGTTATCATAGTACTGGCTACTTTCAATCCAATGCCAATGGTTGCAAGAGTAATAAGTCCCCCACTTAAGACACTACCAACTTGTCCCATTGGAAATCCTGCTACTTTATTGGCTAGAAAAGATCTGTTCATCAACATACCAACCAATCCTAATCCAATAAACCACAAAATTCCGCCACTTTCTATCTTTGAAGTTACGCTATGTGGTAAAAGCTTATTTGATTCTTTAAGTCCAAAAGCTAGTGTAAAAAGTATTAAACTTGCTCCAATAATAGCACCACCTGCAAAACCTCCACCTGGAGACAAGTGGCCATGTAGAATAACAAAAATTCCATAAAGCTGAATAAATGGAGTAATAATTATTGTAATTGTTTTTACAATTAAATCATCCATAATTATAAGTCCTCCTTATGCTTTATAACTCCGATACCTAATACTGATACTACTGCTGTTATAGATGTAAACAACACTGTAGTTTCTCCAAGAGTATCAAAAGCTCTGTAATCAGTAATAATTGCTGAAATAATATTTAAAACATTTGTTTCTTCACTTGCATTATCATTATAATGTTTTGCTACCTCATTGTATGAAGGATTATTTTCATCTCCCAATGGTGGCATTTCAACTAAACTGCTTACTAATATAATGAATAGAAAAGTTAGAACTATAAGAGTAAATCTTTTTCTCATTTTTCCATCCTCCTAGTTCTACTAATAACACCAATAAACAATATAGTTGTTACTCCTGCTCCTATAGCAGCCTCTGTCATGGCAACATCAGGAGATCGTAAAATAAGCCAAAGTAATGCCATTACTAAACTATATGAACCAAATATTACTATTGCACTTACTAAATCTTTAGTTCTCTCTACTGCTATTGCACAAATAATTAAAAAACCAATCAAAATTACATTTAAATACCTCATTTGGTTTCACCTTCATCTCTATTTTGATTATAAGTAGCTTTTGCCATAATATGTGCAGCAGTTGGTGTTGTTATCCAAACAAATACTAATATAAAAATCAGTTTTAATGTGATGACATCTAATCCTCTATAAATCATAAGTGCTAAAAGTGCTAATCCAGCACCTAAAGTATCACTTTTAGTAGTGGCATGCATTCTTGTAAAAGTATCTGGCATTCTTAATAATCCAACAGTCCCCACTGAAAAGAAAAAACCACTAGATATAAGTAAGAAAAATATAACATATTCTTTTAACATCACATCCACCTCCTAAAATAACTTCTTTTTTTCTATATATTTTGATACTGCTATTGTTGTGATAAATCCCATCATAGCATATATGATTGCTACATCCATAAAAGAATCCTGTCCTGTAATCGCTGCTATTAAAGCTATAACTATAGTTACTTTTGTAGATATTACATTTATAGATACAACTCTATCTGCAGCACTTGGCCCTTTATAGGCCCTATATAGACAAAGTATGAAAAGTATAGATAAGTAAATTGCTAATATTGTAAATGAATTAAGAATCATCTCTTTTTCTCCTCAAGCTTTAATATTTTACCCTCTACTATACTATCCTCTAAACCCTTGGCTGCTTCTTTGGTCAATGCGTGAACTATGTAATAGTCTTTTGTCACATCCACAGTTAACGTCCCTGGAGTTAAAGTGATAGAATTGCCATAAAGAACTTTTAGTAAATCACTTTTCATTTTAACTGGGACTTTTACAAAATGTGGCTCAATGGGTAATGAAGGGCTTAAAACAATTTTAGCTACTTGAATATTAGATTTAATAATTTCTAAAACTAAGGTGAAAGTGTATGAAAAAATATTAGCTAAATTACTAAAAAGAGGAATTGATTTATTGCTCTTGGTTATTAAAAAGTTTCTATTTATATATACTATTATGATAGAAATAATTGTACCTATTATTAATCCTGGTATATCTCTAGTTGGTGAAAGTATTAGCCAGAAAGCTAATAAAAGAATAAAAAAGAGAATGTGATTAGATTTAATTTTGCTGTCCATGATAAGCCCCTTACTTTTTTGTCTTTATATTATTTATATTGTACCATGTTAAACTGTTAAATAAAAAAACAATTTAATTACAAGAAAAGAGCCTCCAAAATTGATATAGGAGGCTTTTTGAAGTTCAATTCTTATCTTTGCTAACGTGAAGCTATTAAAGCAAATAAAATTGTTAACAACATAAATGAGTAAATGCCAACATCATTATTTATAAATTTATTCTCAAACTTAGCTGTTATAGTATTTGATGTAGTAACAACAGCATTATAGATAGGTTTATACAAATTCTTATCTATATTGAATTTTTCATGGAAATGCAAGTGGAAAAGTCCAAACTTCATACCAATAAAGTATATTGCAAACCCGTAAACTATAATCCAAAACATCCCTGATAGATCAGTAAAATTAAAGAAGTTAATATCTACTAAATAGTGATCAATAAAATGTACATCAAATGTTAATCTTCTTGTTGCTGGTATAATGAATCTATTCATAATAAATCCTGGGAAATGTCCTATTGCAATGATTAAAATAGCAAGACCACCCATTGCTAAATCCATCATTCCCTTTTCACCTTGCATATTCTCATATTTTTTTGGTAGTTTTCCTAAAAACGTGAGTTTAAATAGCTTAATAAATGAACAAACTGTTCCTGCACTTACTGCAATAAATATCCACTCAGCATATCTAAACGATGCATGTCCATAATGATAAGCTTCTATGATAGCATGATGTAATAATGATTTACTTGCAAAGCCATTGAACAGTGGTACTCCCGCTATTCCTAAACTTGCTATAAGTGCTACAAGTGCTGTAAAGGGTAACTTTTTCCACAAACCTCCCAGCTTATACATATTGAGTTCTTTAGTTCTTAGATATACTACACCTACTACCATAAATAAAAGAGATTTAAAAAGTGCATGATTAACTATATGATAAATAGCACCAGCAAATCCCATACCACCTTTATAACCTAAGTAAGCTTCTACACCAATACCCATAATTATATAACCCATCTGGCTTATGCTATGATAAGCTAGCATCTTCTTCATGTTAGTTTGTTGCAAAGCTAAATATACTCCTGCAGTCATGGTTATTATACCCATCCAAGTTACTATAAAACCTATATTTTTAGACATATTCCATAAAGGATCTGCATACCCAGCTATTTCGCTCATAGCTGGCATAAATATGCTTGTAGTTAATCTTAATATTCCGTAAGCTCCAACCTTAATAAGTATTCCAGAAAGTAGTGCGCTAGCAGGTGTTGGTGCTACTGGATGTGCTTTTGGTAACCATATATGAAGAGGTAACATACCCGCTTTTATGCCAAAGCCTACAATAAATAAAAATGACATTACATATTTAATGTTTCCCATTTGTGCAATTTGGCTTGCAAGTGGTGTAAAAGCAAACGTTCCTGTTTGACTATATAATATAATCATTCCAAGTAATAAACTTAATCCACCAACAACACCTATAAAGATATAGCTATTACCAGCAAGAATTGATTCAGTAGACTCATTATGAGCTACTAAAACATACGAGCTAAATGTCATTAACTCAAAAAATAAAAACATTGTGAATAAATCAGCAGCCATAACTGTACCTAATATTCCACTAAAAGTTATTGACATCCATAGATAGAATCTATCTCTGTGATGTTCCATATTCATATAATCATGTGCATAAATGGTTACAAATAGCCACAACACTCCTGCTGTAACTGCCATAATATAACTTAAAATGTCAACTCTAAAATTTAAACCAAATCCTAAAACACCAGGAATTGAGAAATTTAAATCACCTTGCATTACTTGAGGGTACATTAAAATTACTAATATAAATGTAACAAAAGTTGAATTAACCACAAATGTGTCTCTAATCATTTCATTTTTTTTGCCTAATATAGCCTCAAGTGGACCACCCAAAAGTGGTAGAATTATTACTACTAATGGTATGGCTTTAAAAGAGGTTATCCAGTGAGCAAAAGTAGTAAAAATGCCTTTATTATCACCAGCAAGTGTTGATCCAAAACCAATGCTTGAAGCAATTACAACTATTGCAAACATGATTAAATACATAATAAAAACAATTACACAATTTACACAAAATACATCTGGAAACAATCTTCCTAAATTTAATTTTTCTCTTAAATAATTTATAAACTTAACCATTTCTTCACCTTTTAATAACATTTTCTTTTATATCACAAAAAAATACCAACTTTTATCCGTTAAGAGTTTTAAGCTGGTTAATGTATCACCTGCATTTTAGCATCTAAAACTAACCATAACAAGATTATTATTTACTTTTTTAATTTTATTTGAATATTTCTATATTATGAGTTTATTTTATAGTATTTTAATGTAATATATAAATTACAGGTAATCGTATTTTTAAAAAATCTAAATTTACGAAACAAAACTATAGGAAAATGTTTTATAAAGTGTTATGATTATATAGATATATTATTTGTAATAAAATCATAATGTATACTTAGTTAAGATTAACTTAGTCTTAACCTCGTTTTAATATTTATGACTCATAATTAAAGTACCACGTTCCAAGGGAGATGTTTATTATGGACAACCACTCGATATTTGTAGTTTTAACTAGGCCAAGGACAATTGTCTCAAAGTTTATTCACGCAGTTTTACAAGATGAATATACTCATGCTGCAATTTCATTTGATCCAGATTTAAGTGAAATGTATAGCTTTGGACGCAAATACACATATATTCCTTTTATTGGTCGTTTTAAAAAAGAAAATTTTAATGAAGGCGTATATAGCACTATTAAAGATTTACCTGGCCTTGTTATTGAAGTCAAAGTAACACAAGATCAATATTTTAGAGCCAAATCTTTATTAGATAATTTTATTAATAATAGTAGTATATATAAATACCATTATCTAGGACTAGTTTATAACTTACTACAAAAGGAAGCTAATATTGATAACAGGTTCATCTGTTCAGAGTTTGTTTATCATATATTAAAAGAAAGTGGTATTTTTGATATTAACATGTCAAGAAATTTAGTAAGACCAGAGACTTTTCGATCATGTTTAAAAAATAATATTGTTTATGAGGGCAACTTAAAAAGACCTAATCGTAGACTTTACTATAGATATCTATCAAGAGCAAAATAAAAGTGCCTTACTTAAATAGTAGGCACTTTTTCGTTATATTTTACATTTTTTATCTTAAACTTGTACCATGTGAATTTATCATCCTTTTCAGGAATCCATGAAGCTTCAAGTTCTACTGGTATTAAAATTCCGTTAATTTTTTTTGTTTTAATAACTTTAGCTTCCCACAAAGTTCTCTTGTCATCTTTGACATCTCTAAATCTATATGCTAAAAATTTATCTAGATTATAATTTTTATCAAAGAAAAAAGTTGCTTCACCTTCTACATTTTTATAACTCATAATAGCTTTAGCTGAAAAATCGTCGATTTCTTTCCATTTAATATATTTTGATAAAGCAGCAGTTGGGAACCAAACAATTTCACCTAAAAACCTCTGCATGGTAGCTTCATTGAGTTTCTTAGAAGATTTTTCATTTACAACAGCAAATAAAGAAGCAATTTTTATTAGCATACTACCTTTTCCTTTGAAAAAAAGGTCTCTACCTAAAATTGGAATATTATTCATCTTAGTTTCAACAACCCATATAAAGCTTGGTTCTATTGCATTAAAAAACTGTTTAGCACTTGAATCTAACCACTTTTGATCAGGCTGTAAACGTAATTGTCCATCTTGTTCTAGATAGGCTTTTTGAATAAACTCACTACCTACTACGTTTGATTTTTCGAGCCATTTCCTTACTGGTTTAGGTAAGCTTAATAGATCATCTCTAATTACCACTTTTTTATCATCTATTTCATAATCCAAAATGCTCTGGACTAGTTTTTTGTATTGATAATGAAACTGCCAGAAAAAAAATCCTATTAATACTAGTATAAAAAGTGTGATATTAAAAGCTAACAAAGTAATTGAAGAAACATATCTGATTAAAATTATTTGATATGTTATAACACTAAATAAACCACCTACCCACCACAATCTCCTATTACCAATAAGTAAAATAATAGTTACAATTAATATTGCTGAAGCAAGTAAAAAGATAATGTATTCTGGTAGAGATAAAGCCTTAAAAAAACCGATTTCTACAGTTTTAGTGCTTAACTCTCTTATTAAATAAATGCTTTGAATAATTAGAGCTAAGATAGTTAATCTTTTTAAATTTTTATCCATTTTAATTCTGATTTGACGCCTTTCTTAGAGCTACAAGTCGATTATATTGCCACTCTCTTTCTTTTTGGACAACTGTAATATCTCCACCCTTAGAATAAGCTTTTGCTTTTACAGATGATGTTGAAGCACTTAAAGCATTTGTTCTTACATGTGCAGTTGAAGCTGCTTGGCAAGCAGCTCTAGCTACTGAACTTGCAACTAAGTTATTATCCACCTCTGCTTCTTTTGCAGCTTTACTTGCATCAGAAGCTACTCTTCTTGCTTCGATAACAGATACTTGTCCAGTTGCATAACCTTTTGCGACATTAATAGCATCAAAAACTCTATAATCAGTTGGATAATATATCTTGTAGTACTTGATAACATGCTCAACACACTCTGCTGCCCAAAGTGCTAGCAAATGTTGATTACACTGATGAGTTAATTCTTGTATTTCATTTATTTTCTCTACATCTTTAAATTTCACAATAAGCCTCCTATACAGAGTCAATCTTTTATTTATCTTTCAATTTTAGTTGTATATATACTCTACTAGAAGTAAGTAATTTAGTAAAGCAAATCTGATTTGATTTAGACCAAAATGTATTTATTGCTATTAAAAGAATATCTTTTTGAATAAATATAATCAAAAAAAGAAATACTAACTATTTATGTCAGTATTTCTCTACCTTTGGAACCTATTTCATTTTCACTTAATTGGCTAATTAGCATTCTACTATACATGCTAAACACATACATTACAAATCCTATACTTATTAGTGTTGTTATATTAGTATATATTGTTGAAATATTACTCATTTTTATTGCTATAGCGGTTATGACAAATGGAAAAGTAAGAGCAGAATATGTTGGATTAAACTCAGTTCTTAATATTTTTGGAATTTGTGACAAAACAATTATTAAATTAAGAGTTGCAAAAGCTATTAAAAAGTAAAACATCGCATCTGATTTACTGTAAGTACTTAAGTAACCTGCTAAACACAAACTTGTTGGAGCTGTATAAATTGCAAAAATAGGTATTATTTTGCCTTTCAATCTATTATTAATCATTCTTTTAGTTACCAATGGATACATTACTATTAATCCTGCTAACCCAACCCAAAAGAACACTTTACCTATAGTTTCCATAGATAATGCTTTTGAAGCAACACTTGCACAAGTAATACCTGTGAAAACAATAAAGTTAGTAGGTAAAAAATTATTTATATCAAACTTCAATAAATATTTTTTAATAAAAATCAAGATTATGAAAATATGTATCAAAACACCTAATGAAAACAATCCTTTAGACAAAATACTATTGAATCTTATTATATATGTAGATAATATCATCATAGTCATAGGATATGTAGCCATTACTCCCGCAATAATAGGTTTATCAAATCCATTTCTTATTTGCTCAAAGTTTAGAATAATTTTTAATGTAAGAATTATAAATAATA